>JBNKLH010000146.1:0-2719 GCA_050292255.1 Candidatus Altimarinota bacterium
GCTAAATATGTCTTTGAAGTGAATGTAGGAGTATTGGATGCTGAAGTGGGCGATACAGTAAAATTCACGAATATTCAGTAGGTATGAAAAAAAGTTTTTGGAATAAGTTAGACAAACCCATTCTCGTCCTTGCCCCTATGGCCGGCTATACCGAGTCGCCTTTTCGGCAATTGGTAAAAGAAATTGAGCCGTCCGTTGTTTTGATTTCAGAACTTACTTCCGTCGAAGGACTCAAACACGGAAATGAAAAAACACGGCGCATGATCGAGTTTGCCCCGAGTGAATCGCCCTACTATGGTGTACAACTTTTTGGAAACGATACACAAAGCTTTATCGATGCCGCCAAAGTTGTGGAAGATATGGGAGCCGATTTCATCGATCTCAACTTTGGATGCCCGAGTCCCAAAATAGTGAATTCTGGAAACGGATCTGCACTCCTTCGAGACCTTGATGCCTCTGCCAAGATGATTGAAGCTTTAGTGAAATCTACAAAACTTCCGGTCTCGGTCAAAATGAGGCTCGGATTTTATAACGATGACGACACGATCCAAGCGGCCAAAATGTTTGAATCCGCTGGAATCACCGAGATCGCTATCCACGGACGAACTACAACACAAAAATTCAGCGGGACTGCCGACTGGGAAAAAATTTATGAAGTCAAAGAAAACGTTTCTATTCCGGTGATCGGAAATGGAGATATCGATTCGGCAGAAAAAGCGAAAGAATATATCAAGAACTTAGACGGAATCATGATCGGTCGTGCGGCCATCCGAAACCCCTGGATCTTCAAACAGTGTCGAGAAATCTTCAACGGAGAACCCGTCTCCGATATGCCTCCCATCAAAGATCAATTAGATCTCTTTTATCGACACGCGGTCCTCGCCACAGAGATGAAAGGTGAACGCTACGCGATGATCGAACTCCGAAAGCATTTCGCGCATATCATCCGTGGAATACCCAATGCCGCTCAGTTCCGTGAGCGCCTCATACGGATCGAGACACTCGCTGAGCTCAAAGAAATTTTTGAGGAGATTTGGGATTAATTAATTTGTTTCATCCTCGTTTGTGGCTCTCCCTCTCCTGAATTTACTATAATCTAACTTATCTACCGGCTCGTCCTTATTTTCTTCCTCTTCTTTAATTTTTGCCTCTAATTCCGCAATCTTTTGTTTCGTTTCCTCAACCTCTGCCCGAGCCTTTTCTTCAAGGGAATGAGAGTATGTTCCCGTTTTTGGACTAAGAATATTCTTTAGTATTTCATTAATTTTTTCGTCCTCTCCAAGAGGACCTTTATCTGGATCTGTTTCTATCATTTTTTAAAGAAATTAAATATATAAAATTCTCGCTTTGATATGTTTTTTTATTTTTCATTCCGAATACAAAATTCATAAATATAAAATAATGTCAAACTATTCATCAAGCCATGGGTCTCCTCCGGTCATATATTTAGAACGAGGCTGATCCGTAACCCAAGTGATCTTTTTTTGCGTAGAAGAGGATGTGGAATCCACTTGTTTTTGTCCTTCTTTATTGTTTTCACCTGTGACCTGTGAATTTTCTGGATTCTCATCGAGCTTAAAGACAAAGCGCTTCGCTTCAAATTGGGTGTGAGTCTGGTTGTAAAATAATTTCATCGGAAATGGGTTTAAAAAAATGAAATAGGATGAACGCACAAAAAAACCGACTTTCGTCGGTGTGGAGTTTTCGTGTTATTTGTCCTTTGACCCTAGTCACACAAAGATTCCCACCGACGCGGCGTCGGAATAATCAATTGCAAGACCAAAATCAATGAACGATTCATCGTCATCCACTTTATGAGAGATGGAACTTTTGTCAAATTTTTCCAATATCACCTTGTCATCCACAAAAAAAAGCGTAGGCTCTGCACATTGAAACGAGGTTCTTTGCTCTGTTTGAATGGAAAATCATCATTTTTTGTACGCGACTCTTTCGTTGTTTGGCCTTCTTGCCATTGCAACCATTCTCAAACATATTTCGAAAAAGGTCAGACTTCCTTTTGCAGTTATGCTATTGCTCGCTGGATTTGGACTCGCTTTTTTGATTAAACATTTCACGATTGGATTTTCAACCATAGAATTCTCTCCTGAGATTGTATTCTATGTATTTTTGCCCACACTCATCTTTGAGTCCGCTTTTAATATCAATTTCCGTCAATTCCGAAATGTATTATTAGAGGTAAGCACACTGGCCATTATCGGTCTTGCTATCTCTATTTTCGTTGTAGGGTTTGGGCTGCATTACCTTACCGGACTCCCTCTTATCGCCTGTTTTTTGTTTGGAAGTTTTATCTCTGCCACAGATCCGGTAGCCGTGCTCGCTATTTTCAAAGAAATGAGAGCGCCCAAAAAACTCTCTACCATTGTCGACGGAGAAAGCTTGCTCAACGATGGAACGGCATTAGTGGCATTCCAAATATTATTCAAAGTAGCAGTCCTCGGGACAGGATTTGCCCTTATGCCCAAGAATATTTTCTTACAAGGGGCAAACGTACTTGAAACCATTGTTTTTGGGATTGCCATTGGAGCCGCACTTGGATGGTTCTTTTCTATCGCCATTGCCAAAACCAATTCCAAAGGAGCCCAGCTCACACTAAGTCTCATCCTCGCCCATGTGACATTCTTGATTGCAGAGGGAATTCTGGGGGTTTCTGGGATTCTCGCAACTATGGCCGCTGGGATCGTAGTAGGAAATTTCGGAG
>JBNKLH010000147.1:0-2688 GCA_050292255.1 Candidatus Altimarinota bacterium
GCTTTCGGGAGTATCCGATCAGGACTTTTTCGTCTGGGACTACTTCCGCAAATTTTAATAATTGCTGATTGAGTTCTGGGGTTTTTCCAAATCCAATCCCCGGATCCAAAATGATCTTGTCGGCTGGGAATCCTTCTTCGACTAGTTCGTTTTTTCGTGCTAATAAATCTTCTTTCACTTGTGTGATGGAGTCTATTTTTTGATTATGAACTTCCTCAATAGTCTCTCCTGGGAAATGATTGATAATGATGGTTGGTTTATGTTCTACGGCTAATTCTCGTATTTCGCTGTGTTGGAACCCTGAGACATCGTTGAGAATAGTTCCACCTATTTCAAGGAAGCGTCGAGCGGTGTATTCGTGTCGTGTATCGAGAGATATTTTCCCCGGATATTTTGCAATGAGATATTCCAGTACTTTCTCCACTCGATTCCATTCTGTCTGAGGGCTCACATCTTCTGCGTGAGGCCGTGTGGATTCTCCTCCGACATCAATAAAATCCGCTCCATCAGCAAACATCTTTTCTGCGTGTTTGATGGCGAGATCTGGATCAAAAAACTCGCCTCCATCCGAAAAGGAATCGGGCGTACAATTCAAGATCCCGAAGATTTGAGTTTGTGTTTTCATTGTGGAAATTTTAAACTGTTTTTCGCAATTCGTCATTTTTTAATCTATGAAAGCCCCTATCATTGTTCTCGAAGGATTAGACGCGTGTGGTAAATCCACGCAAACCGAACTTCTTATTCAAAATCTGAAGGAGAATGATTTAAAGGTAGGATTTGTACGATTTCCAGGATACGAAAAGACTCCAGCTGGACGACGTATTGCGGCGTATCTACGAGGAGAATTTGGGAATTTAGATGACTTTGATCCCAAGATGATTGCGGCGTTGTATGCGTCTGATCGATTGATGCAAGTAGAGGAAATCGAAAAATTACGTGCAGAGACGGATGTGGTGATTTTTGATCGAGGAGTGTCTTCTAACCTGATCTACACGCCCGCTCGGGCCAAGAAGAAATCAGAGGTTCAGGACTTGATCAATTTTGTAGAAAAATTGGAATACACGCTTTGTGGGTTTCCGCGGGAAAGCTTAGTTCTCTTTCTGGATGCCAGTGAAGAATCTCGACGAAAAATTCATGCGGAGAAAAATCGATTGCCGGATATTCACGAAGCAGATGAAGAATATTTAAAACGAGTCAGAGAGATTGCCATTGCTCGATGTGAAGACAAAAAAGATCTTCGTTGGCACAAACTTTCTATTGATCGAGGAGGGGATTTGCGACGTCGGGAGGATATCGCTAAAGAAATTCTCGATATCGTGCTTGAGAGACTCCAAAAGAAAGAATCACGACAAATTGCGATGTTTTAGGATTTGATTTTGTAGATACACGCTATGGCATGTATCCACTTTTTAGATTCTTTCTGTTATATTAAGGTCATGCGACTCACTCCCAACCACTGGCGACTGATTTTTTCACAGTTATTGGTGTTTGTTGGTGCGCTCACGATCACAGCTGAGATTGTATCGTTTTTTCACTATTCAACGGGTTTTAGTACGGCTCCGAGTCCGTTTAATCCTTATTTTTTATGGAAAGAAATTGTGGTAAGTGATTTTTTCATTGTTCGTCGGTGGCCGTTGTTTTTGTTCTTGATCTTTATCTGTGTGGGAGAGGGATTTGTCCGAAAATGGTGGCCGGCTATTTGGCGAAAAATAGAACGTTTGGATTTACAAGACCCAGAAGAGCGAGAACCTCCCTTGTAGTTTAGGGTTTTGAATTTTTGAGATATTGATTTTTGATGGTTTTTCTGGTAGAATGTCCAGATGAGTTTTGAAAATGCCCCGATTTCAGAAGGAATAGAAGCCAAAGAGCGAAAAGAAGCAGATTTGCAGAAGGAAAAGTTGAATGCAGAGATTGATGCGATGAGAGTTGAGATTGATGAAATAAAATTGTATGACAATGTAGAGGGCGGTGAAACAGGTGTTATTGATGGAACACGGCGTGTTGCAGAAGACGGTGAACCAAATAGTGTAATAGATGGGACCCGACGGTTGACGGCAATCCCTGAAGCGGGAGTTATTGATGGAACGCGACGTATTACGGCAACCCCAGAAGCGGGAGTCATTGATGGAACCCGAAGATAATTTTTCCTGACTGACAGAGAGTTGCGGGATTTGTAATGATCGTTACAATATCGGTGATTTTTAATTTTGAAGAACATGGCAGAAATCATCTCCGGTCGAGACATTGCGGCAAAGATTATTGAAACAGATTTGGTGCCTCGAGTACAAACATTGAATAAAAAAGGTGTTCAACCAAAACTAGTGGTTATCTTTGTAGGAGAACATGCGGCAAGTGAAAGCTATGTGCGACAAAAAGAAAAATTTGCAGAGAAAGCAGGGATTTTGTCTGAAGTGAGACGATTTGAGTCAACGATGACAGAAGAAGAACTTTTATCTGAGATTGACGCTATTAACGCAGATGATTCTATTCATGGAGTGATTGTTCAGCTCCCATTACCAGACCATATTTCTGTGAAAAAAGTGGTGAATCGTATTGCGACGAAGAAAGATGTAGATGGATTTACCGCTGAAAATATCGGGAAGTTGGTTCAAGGTGAACCATGCCTTGAGTGCTGTACGCCGAAGGGAATTATCCGAATGATCGAAGAAGCGGGAGAGGATTTGTCAG
>JBNKLH010000148.1:0-2674 GCA_050292255.1 Candidatus Altimarinota bacterium
TTTTCGTAAGTAAAAATCATGAGTAAAATTTTTCTGTTAACAAATTTTTACCTAATCATTTAGCGAATGATAATCATGATACGATTTTAAATATTTGCCAAAATTTTTAATAAATTTTCTTCGGTCCATTCACATGCATAAATCAAATACCGAGGACAAGTCTAGAGATCTGTCAGAAAATAAAAAATTTTTTTAAAAAAAAGTGGTGATCAATATTCTTTCCCAGACACGAAAAAGCCCCGCATAAGCAGGGCTTTTCCTTTTATATGTGTTTTTGTTTTACACAATTAAGCGTTTTCCCGTCGATGTGTAAGGAAAACATATCCCATAAGGATCACCAAAATAAAGATCCCTACCAACAATCCATTCGGTCCAGAATCAGACAATCCTGCGATCCGAACTCGCAATTCTTGATCTCCAAAATACGCCAAAATGTATTCTCCTGCTCGGGCATCTTTATTGACTCGAACAAAAAATGAAAATTCCCGATCTCCAGAAAATGCTGGATAAGCTAATACTCCTGCACTCAAATCCCCTCCTCCAGTATTAATAAATTCTGCCCATCGTTCTACTCCAGACACGTCCAATTCTGGCATAAGATCTTGTGCTCCAGCAATATTGAGCTCATATTTCAAAACATCTCCCGGTCGAGCACCTGTAATTTCTGCATTTTGATTTTCCATTGAGGCGTTCTTCACCAGAAATTCTCCCATTTCAAAGGTTTGGGCAGAGGCGATTCCCGCGATAGAAAACAGAAACAATGCACTCGCAATCGAAAAGATTTTTTTCATTTTTAATAAATTTGTGAACAACTTTTTTATGCTTCTCTCATATGATCCCCTAATTCTCACAGGTGTCAAAAATTTCAGATTGCATAAAAACGCAAAATATTTCGTTCAAATATTTTGTTCCATAGCTGAAACAATTTCTTGTACGAGGCCCAATCTCTCTTTCGGCAATTTATTCATCTTGAGCGCGCATTCTTCGACTGTCGATCGACGAAAAAATTCTAATAATTGTCGTGTTAAATTTTCGACAAAAATACCACCTGAAATTTTTTCTTTGTATACATGAAAATTTTCTGGATCAAAGTAAATATCATCACGGACCACATCAAAATGAGGAAACATTCCATTCTTCATCAAACATTTCACTCGAAAAAACAGATCCCAAGCCAACAAATGTTCAGCCTCAAAATGCCCAAAAGCCTCTCCTACTTGCTGAAAGAATGATTGATTTGGCTGTTCTTCTGGAAGAATTTTTCTGAGATTCTCAATCCATTGAAACCCCATCTGAGAAACCGAATAATTTGTTTCAAAGGTATGAAACAGAGAAACCACTCGCACTCCTCGAAGAGATCTCTGATTACGCCCCTGGAATATCTCGAGCTCGAGAAGACGAAAAAAATCGATCTCCGCTCGTCTTTTTTTGGAACTCGCAAACTTTCGGGCAAAGATAGTTATTCGCCCCCATTCAGATGTAAAAAATTCCAACGCCGCATCATCATTTGAAAGCAACGTCTGATGAAGAAGAATCGCTAAGGTTTTCTGTTCACCCATACAAGAAAGATTGTAGCAGAAAACTACGCTTCAAACTTCCCGAATAAATATTTTCGTGTCGCAATCCATGCACCCAACACTCCTACCATTCCTGAGGCAAGCAATTCCCAGATAAAGACATTATTCCACAGATGAAGGAATATTTCTCCGCTCGGCAACATCTCTACCTCTCGCAAAACAAAAGTGAAGATTACAATCGCCAGAAAAGAAGAGAAAAATCCTAATAATGCCCCTTCCATGAGGAATGGTCCCGTCACAAACCCAGGATCAGCCCCGACGAGTCGCGCAATAAAAATTTCATTTCGTCGGGAAAAAATAACCAATCGAAACGTATTTATCATGAGTAATATCCCTCCTGCCAAAAAGACCAGCACGAGAAATTTCGCCGCCCCTTCTACACTATTTCGCAAGGCCAACAAACGATCCACCAGCCGCACAAACTCCTGCTCTCCTTTTCCGTCCCAGGCTCCAATAACTTCTGTATATCGAGAATTTTTAAACGTTTCAAACACATCACTTACCTGCGTAATATCCTGAAACTGAACATGCATGCGGGGTGGCAAAGAAAACTCCCCCATTTCAGAAGCCGACAAGACCTCCCACTTGATATCATATTTTTTCAATTCATTTTTCAAGGCATCATATTCAAACGGATCAAAATCTTCTCGCAATGGAATAGAAAAGTCAGTCCGTGCCTCAAACTTTCGCAAAGAAGAATCCGCAAAATACTGCAGAGAAAAGATAAAGTTGAGTAAAATCAAAATCAAAGCTCCCAATCCAATGGTCGAAAAGGATAAAAATTTATTCCGCCACAGTTGCACACTCCCCTCTCTGAAACTCCGACGAAAAACCTTCCACCAGCTTCTGTGCTGGAGTTTATTTTCGAGGATCTCAATTAACCTTGAGAGTTTCATTTTTGTTTTTATTTCGAAGAAATTTTACATCATATCCACCGTAAAACAAATAATCATTTCCAATGGTGTTGCATTTGTGAGCGAAGAACAAAATGAATCTTCGCATGTGAACGGGGGAAATTTGCACGGAAGACAAAACGCAATTTATCAGTGAGATTTGCAAATTTGAGTGAACAAGAAGTTTTCATTTTCGAGCGAACA
>JBNKLH010000149.1:0-2664 GCA_050292255.1 Candidatus Altimarinota bacterium
TGTGTACCGGATCTCTTGTGGAGAACCTCACCTTCATCGGGTGAGCTTATCCGGTGTTAGAGTAATCATGACGTTTATGCGTGTTCTTGTAGTGGAATCGCTATGTCACACGACGATGGGACGAATATCAGCTCTCGAGTGCCGGTTTCCAGACCGCTTGCCCAGGATTGAAGGCGGTCTCAGGTGCGCGTTGAGCCGAGGTAAAAAAGGGACTGGTACAAGTCCCGCCCGGGGGTTAGTCCTGTTACGACGCACTTGGTTCCTTAGCTATTTGCCGCTGGAGGGAACTGGGTCGTATCCAAATTTATTAGGCTGTAACCGGCGGCTACAGTATGTATGCTTTATAAAATGGAAAGAATGACTAGTAGATTTTAGACCTCCCAAATATGAACTGAACAAATTTTGTGAGAAAAACATATGCAAGCAGAAACCATGCTTTGAATTTGTCACTAGTGAAGAGTCGCGAGTCAACTGTTCAATTATTTAAATATTTAGTTTTTTTCCTTATCAGGTGGATCTGCCACTAACTGGCCGAACTATATGACTCGTTTCATCGCATGTTTTGTGACTCGATATTCCTTTTAAGGATTAATCAATTTATTGGAAAGGAACCGATTAATTAATTTGTAGACATTCGTAATTGAACTGCATATGGTACTGGACGTATCCATCACGCTACAACAATAATCTAAAAATATCTTAATGCGGTTGTCTATGTAAATAGAGGACATAGGCAGAGAGAGGGTAAATTTATAGTGTCACAGGGCTAGTAATCTCAAGAGAAATTAATAATAATATCAAAAGTTATATGTCTAATAATTAACATTACTGTGATTAAATAAGCTGAGGCATTTAGAAGTTAGTTGTGTAAAAAAGAAAAATCTTGAATAGAAGGCATCTAGAAGTTAGTTTTGTAAAAAAGACATCTCTCCTCACCCCCATGTCTCTCTAAAATTTTATTGGATTTTAAGCTCACTTTGTCTAAAGTGGTGAGATGAAGATATTTATCTTTCTTATTTTTCCCAAGCATATATATCAGTGTCATTTTCTCTTTCTCATTGTTTCTACATTGGGGTTCTAGAAATCCTCGTCGGGAGTGCGAATAGGAGTGTTTTATTTCCATCTCAATGCAGCGCAGCCCATCTGTATGTGTCGTCATCGTAGTACAATGCACATGGCGTGCGTGTCACGCCATGAACCATTGATTAATATAGTATTGATAGAAAAAATTATTGTTATAAAGTAGAAGCAGCAAGGCAGCAACTGTGTGTTTTAATTAGTAGTGTGAATCAATTACAGTATAAGATTTGGACAGAGGAGGGAGCGGGCCAGGCTGCTAGCCTGCCTGCTAGGGAGTAGGGAAAATGCACCTGGACGGATGATCCGATCGAAACAAAAGTACACAATTGGGGGACGGAGTTCTGAATTTAGGAAATGTAGCTACAGTATCTTAAATTTAGACCTCTTTCAACTGTCTGATCAAGGTCCGACGGCTCTACCGTGTGCTACATTATTGCTACAGTGTCATACATTCTAGCCTATCTTAACCACACGATCAAGAACGCATTGCTTGGATTAATTGCTACAGTGCTCCTCTCGGATGCCAAAATTGGAGCCAAAACAGGACAGAGGGTTGGCAGTTGGAAGGCTTTTTTGTCGTTCAATTCATGAGCCTCTTTGGGTGTCTTGTCTGATGCTGTAAAGTGTGCGAGATCATGCTATCTGCACGGGGAGGTAACCGATCTCATCGATGTTTAGAAAATTCAGAAAATTTGAGTGAAATTCATTAAAATTTGATTGAATCGTGCTTGATGTGTGAAAGGAACAATAATCTTCCAAAAAAGAAAAATTCGGCCGCATTCGCCGATAATTCAGCCGCATTCATCGATAATTCGGCCATTTTTGAAAAACTGTTTTTGCCCATTAAGAAGATTTGAGTAAATTTAAAGTTTAAAAACTAAATGATGTCATTTTTGAAAAATATCTTCACCGGTCTGTTCAGAATTCATTCTATTATTTTTTACATTTTTTTATTTTTTCAAATATTTTGAATCCGTAAACAGTAAAATCACCGATTTTGAAATTCGGTAGAGAACAAATCCATTGAGTTTCAGAAAATTCACCGAATTTATTAACCCTATTAGAGCCCGGATGGCTGCATGGGTGATCTCTTAATGAGTCTGTACGTAGCATTTGCTATAGGGTCTTCAAACTCAGCGCTTCATTGTAGCCACCGCTACGTCTTTCCAATGCCGTGGGGTGAAGAGACAGAAAAAGAGGACGCCGTGGGGTGAGGAGAAGAAAAAGAAAGAGGAAAGAAAAAAGAAAAGAAAGGGAAAGAAAAAAAGAGAAAAAGAGAAGAAGGAAGGAAAAAAGGGAAAAAACAAATTATCTATTTTTTAGAAAATTGTGATTTGTAATTTATATTGACTATATTATTATTGAATAATAAAAATAAAATATGATAGTTATATAGAATAATATAAAATAATGAGTAATTAGATATAGATGTTGAATATAGAGGTGAACAAGTATAAAAAACTATACTGTAAAAATTATAAAAAATAGAGAATATATTTTTAAAGATGATTGAGTGCGAGTGCGGATAGGCTCAGGTCTCATGCATGCTGCCCCATTACCGATCGAGAGTAATGGTGTTCACCT
>JBNKLH010000150.1:0-2640 GCA_050292255.1 Candidatus Altimarinota bacterium
AACGACATTGTCTAATTTGCGGGCTTGATTTTGCCGATGACAACTATGGAGTTTGGTCAAGATGTCCACGTTGTGAAAAGAAAGTGAACCTTTGCCCAAATAGAATTGTTCAAAAAAAAGGGGAGAACTACATTTCTTACTGGAATCCGTATTTGGGAAAATGGGAGGACCCTTGTCCTTCAGACAAATTTCCATTGATTAACACTTTTAGTAAATTGAGAAATGTTTAGTTGATAATATGGTTAGTAGACCGACTTTGTCTAAAAAGAGAATCCATCTTGTCCATATTAGGAAATAGACATATTTGGGAAATCTGTGGAGGTCGCTGACACGTGTCGCTATGTCGCTAAACAATATTGGGAGTTGGGAGGCTGAGCAATGCAAATAGAGGTGTGTAACGCTGTGACATTGGCGAGTCGAATTCTGTTATCGTTTGTTTTGATTGCCTTTTAGAAAATAGATGTATTAGGGGAAACAAAGAAAGGAGTTAGAACTGACACATATGCGAGATATCTGGAAAAAACATCATCACATTTTGTGGTTTTGGAAAGGTCAATTCCTTTAAATCATATGAATACGGCAGGTAAAATGTGGGATTCTTAAATGTATCCCCCCAAAAAAATTTGACAGGTGGGTTATCATGTTTCGTGTTCACGCTTTCAACGGTTACTTAATTGAAGACCAATATAACGGACAAGGTGAAATGCAACAAAAAAACAAATTGTCCACTGACTACTCAAAGACGGTTTCAAAGCTGCATAGTAGTCACAAATTAGTTGATTTTGAAGATGAACGTCATTGCCGGATACCATCGGTTCAAATTTCCTTGGAAAATTGGGACGATTTTGATCCCCTATTAACTGATTATGATATCAATATACGTTTATGATAGTAAAAATGTCGCTAACAATACTTCGCCAAAAAAGCGCTCAGCTTCTGTCTTGAAATGAATACATTTAAGAGATTCCTTACTCAAAAAAGAGGAGAAGAAAAGGTAAGGTAGGGAAAAAAAGGTAAATGAGTATAGTTTATTGGCAATCAAAAAAAAAATTTGTAAATCGATTCGTTAAAGAGGCTTGAATAAATGCAAGAAAGTTTTGAAAAGGCAAGGTGAGAGAAAAAAGAATTGTACTATCAAAAAAATGTTGAGGTGTCGTTTCGCTACTTAAATCAGGTCTAAAAACGAAGTCGCTTCAATATTGAAAGGTGACGAGATGAATCCGACAGGCGAAAGAAACAACAGAAATGGCTCGCAAGATTTGGGAAATATGTTGCAGAATTATGGAATAAACAAAGTAGAAAGAGAGATGCAGAACTCCGCTCTTCGACAGGCACAAAATGCCTTAATGATATCTGAAAAACGCTATACTGATTTATATAATTCTGTGCCTGTTGGCTACGCGACCCTGAACCGAGAAGGTTATGTCATTGAGGCGAACATGACCCTTGCGGATATGTTGAATATGAAACCGGCGAATATTATTGGTCGGCCGTTTATAGATTTTGTTAAAGACAAAACGAGAATATACTTTTTAGAGCAACGTAAATCTATGCTTTCGACCAGGAAACAGCAACAATACGACATACAGTTAGAAGGAGCGGATGGCAGTGCTGTTGACGTGGCTCTCGAATATTTTGTTTCTGCAGGGGACGATGGTAATAGGCAAATATATCGTATTATCCTCAAAGACATTTCTCATCAAAAAAAACTAGAAAGAGAGAAAACAATCCTAGAAGCACAGATGCGTAAATCCCAAAAAATGCAGGCTCTTGGTACTATAGCTGGCGGTATTGCTCACGAGTTCAATAATATTCTCGCTGTCATCTTTGGTTGTGTTGATATCGCTCAACTCGAAATCTTGAAGAACCATCCGGTAGAGACCCATTTGGAACAAATTCGACAAGCAACTGAAAGAGCGAAGAAACTGGTAAAACAGATACTATTGTTTTCCAAAAAGGAAACAAGTGTTCCCGAGCCGATAAATCTGTCCATGGTTGTGGAAAAAAGCAAACCCTTTGTTGAAACAATTGTCCCCTCTTCTGTTGATTTGACTTGGGAAATCTGTTCAAAAGATTGCCACGTCACTATTGATCCAAAAAGTATTCAGCAGATTCTTATAGATTTGGCCATGAATAGTGTGAATGCCATGAAGGAAAAAGGAGAATTGACCTTTAGCGTTAAAAAGAAGTATCTTGTTAAATCCGAGGAAAGTGCAATTGAAGAGTCTGGATACTACGCTCTACTTGAAGTAAAAGACAATAGAGGCGGAAAGCATATACTAGCAAAGAAACATGCTTTTGGTCCAAATCTTACGCCGAAATCACAGGAGCAGAAAACGGGAACGGAACTTTCAATGGTTTATGGTATTGTTCGGCGGGCTTCAGGCACAATAAAACGTGAAAGAAAACAAAACAGCGGAAACTATATTGGAATCTATTTTCCGATTACTGATATCGAAAAGGGAAAATCAGCCGAAAAAGAAAATCGATCGGAAATAATTGGAAAAGAGCGTATTTTATTGGTGGAAGACGACAAGATGGTGGGCGTCACCACAAAAGAGATGCTTGAGAATCTTGGATATCGAGTTACATTAAGAAGTAACGGAAAAGAAGCAAAAGAAATATTTGTGAAAAGTGGAA
>JBNKLH010000151.1:0-2626 GCA_050292255.1 Candidatus Altimarinota bacterium
GTTCCGCGACAAAAATTCGACCGAACAGGATACCGAAAAGCAAAATGGGAAGGCAAAGAAGCTGCTCGAGAAGAAATGAAAGGATTCTCTCTCAAGACAAAAGAAATGCCTACAGATGCAATGTTGGACAGCATTCCGGATTCACTCGGAATCAAAGATGATTTGAAAGCACTCCGAACGAACATCGATAAACTTCAAATCGTTCTCGATGGAGAAAATCCAGTGATTGACCTCCGGCTCAAAAAAGGAAGTGGATCCGAGTTGGTACTCGAATTCTCAGACCCAACAAAAAACAAATTCATGGCAGCCCTCGAACGAGGAAGCGTAAATGGACAAAAAATGGATCTCGAAAGATTCTTTGACTACAAAGGAGTGTCTGCATCTGGAGAATTTATCCAACGAGAAAAATTCCCAACACAAGAATTCAACGAAGCAACAAAACGACGAAAACAAGCCGAATACGACACCAACCCAAAAGCGGACAAATTCCGAGAAAAAGAAGCAAAACGAAAGGCAAAATTCAAAGCAAAATTGGAAAAGAAAAAACGACAAGAACTTGAAGAAAAAACTCGTCTCAACGACTAGTCTCATCTCAAAAGAAATTCCAAAGTCCCCTGCTCCGGCAGGGGATTTTTTTTTGAACGAAATTAGATTTTGCATTAGGCTGAAGCCACTATGAAATCAAACGAAACATTTCCTCGGCTCAACTTCGTTCATTTGTGCGATACCGCGTTCCTCTCACAAGATGGAAAGCTCAACATCATTGGGATTTTAAAGAAAATCATTCTTCCAAAATTCCCTACTACCTATCCCAAAATGATGGCCGTGGTCAACGTCCAAATGAAACAACCCGTAAAACTTAAAATCCAAATCCTGAAAAAAGAAGCCCGAGAAGTCGTAACAAAAGTAGAAGCCGATATCGGAAATAAAAACGTGGAAAAAGAACACGAAGTAGGATTTTTGGCAGATTTTCAAAACGTAAAATTTGAAAACCCCGGTCCATACCTTCTCGAAACCTGGCTCAACGATGAAATGGTTGATGTCCAACATTTTGTCGTCCTCCAAGCACAAACTAAACAACCTCCAAAAGCATGATCCTAATCCTCGTTGCTGAATTCAACGCTCATATCACTCAGCATTTGAGACAATCTGCTGAATCCTTTTTGAACAAAAATAATGTTCAATACAAAACCATCAGCATTCCTGGTGCCGTCGAACTCCCGATCACAGCTCAACAACTCATTCGAAAAAACAAAGACATCAAGGCCGTCATTGCTCTGGGTTGTGTGATCAAAGGAGGGACTGATCATTATGAGATGGTGATCAAAAGTTGTACCGAAGGCCTCACTCGGGTGAGCCTAGATGAAGGAATCCCTGTCATCCAAGGAGTTCTGGCCAGTCCAAATGCAGAACTTGCTTGGCAACGAAGAAATCATGGCGCCCAATACGCAGAAACCGCATTGAGAATGATTGAAATTTTAAAATGAAAGACCTCCTCACATCATTTTCCGCCGGAAACTTTATCATCGTGATGGACGAACATCGGGAAAAAGAAGCTGATTTTTTCCTATTAGCTGAACACGCAACTCCAGAAAAGATCAATTTCCTGCTCAACAATGCAAAAGGCCTTCTCTGTACCGCTTGTGCTCCAGAAATATTAGATCGATTGAAAATTCCTCTCATGGTGGAGTGTCCCGCTGACGAATTTGGGACGAATTTTTGTGTCTCTGTTGATGCGAAAGAAAACACCACCACAGGCGTCTCTGCCTCTGATCGATATGAAACGATTCGTTTACTCGCCCATCCAGAATCAAGCCTGGAAGACTTCGTTATCCCCGGACACTCATTCCCTCTCCGCGCGAGACACCCAAAAGATCGCTGGGGACATACTGAATGTGCCGTTGAATTGGCAAAAAAATGCGGAAAGATTCCCGTTGTTGCAATCTGTGAGATCTTAAATAAAGACGGAGAAAAAGCCTCTTACAGAGAAGTAAAAGCCATGGCCGAAAAACATGGCATCCGGATCACATCGCTTGAAGAAGTAAAAAACACACTAGACTAGTTCTTCTGCTTCTTCCTCGAAATACCCATCAACATCTATCCCCAGAACATCCTGAACTTTATTTTTAAAGTGTTGGTATTGTTGAGAATTTTTCGTAGATTCCAGTCCCAATTCATCCTCCCCCCTTCCGGCTCGTTTTTGATCCCAATAAAGCATTGTCTCAAACAATTTTTTATCATCTCCTCTGAGCGCGGCTACTTTTTCTAATTCACTCATATAAACATATGTAAATACGCCCAGAACATAAAACAACACATAAAAATGTCAATATAAAAAGGCAGCACACGCAGTACTGCCTTAAATTTAGTGCTTAGCTATCTAACTTACACCATCTGCCGCTTCCCCTTTCTTTGACTTTTAATAGTTAGCGTTTTCTTTTTGCCTAATTCTCTTGCTTTTCGTTTTTCAACTTTCCCTTTTGGTCCATTCCCTGAACCTTCTGATTTTGGATTACCCATAAGAAATTAATTTAAAATGAAAATTACTACTGTCGAACAACTGAGGCATTAGGCAACCAAACAGACAAAGGTAATTTTGACACAATATGTAGAGCTTCATCTCAAA
>JBNKLH010000152.1:0-2607 GCA_050292255.1 Candidatus Altimarinota bacterium
AACGAACCCAAAAAGGTGGCCCCGGTTCTTCGGATCCAATCCCAAACTGCACAAAAATTTCCGTTCTCACCCCAACATAATTCTAAATAAAAACCTATTGGAATAGTGAGTCACCGGGGTTTTACGAAAATTTTTCTACAATTGGGAAATGACTCCTGCAGAAATGGGGAGGCTTTTGAATTCCATACACCTTATATCCTTAATACAGAGGCTCGTCGTGAGAATGTTCAAGCTCAAAAGGAGGTTTTGAGGGAGCCTGTGGCCTTTCTTTCTGTACAGGAGGAGTCGCGAGCGGGATTGATTCGTCAAGATCAACGAATGTTCCTACTTTTTTGTAGTTTTTCTTTGCGGATCGGAATGCAATGATGAAAAACAAAATTCCCAACATTCCCAGTGCAATTGGAAAAAGGTTGTGCCAATGACTGAGGATGCTTTTCTTTCCGGCGAGTTGAGAGTTTTGTGTATTCTGAAAGAATTCTTCCCATACCTGTGGGATGTCTTGTGCTACCACGGGGCGTGAAAGTAGTGGATCATCCAGATCGAGTGTAGCGGAAAGTCTCATTTCTCCCTCTGCTGTGATACCAGAGATTTCCATACGGGTTCGTCGTTCTGTTTCGAATTTTCCCACGATAATGATAGGCATTTCTCCGACAATATCCTTTGAATTTGCATAAACTTCAGAAACATTTCCTCCGAATTTTGTTTCCAAATTTTGGAGATACACCGGTTTGAGACTGGTTTGTAAGAAATTTTGAAAATCTTCTGTTGCGGTCTCGGGATTCGTTATTTGAAAAGAAATTTTATTTGGAATCGCTTTTCCAAGAATGATAATTCGATTATCTGTCCGGAGAAGGTTTTGTGCGAGTTCGGTTCTTTCTACAAGCGTCCCTCCTGCTTGTTCGATAATGGGAAATAGAGATTCATATTTTTCGGCTTCATTTTCTGGGTAATTTTTTACAAATACATTCTGGAAAGTGAGCGGTTCTGCATCAAATTCTGGAAAAATTCTGACCATGAAAAACCCCGGAACATCTGGAGTTCGCATTGTTTCAAATTCAAATCCAGCAAAAGTAGATCCAGAGATCAAAAGTGCAGCAAGCGCGAAAATAAATTTCTTCATCGTTTTGTTTTTAAAACATATTTATTAAAAAGTCAATCGAAAATAGAGAATTTCAAGGCTCAATAGTCTTTCTATACTTGAAAAAAAGCTGTTTTCGAGGTATAATACCGAGATTAATTTCACTCCATGTTATTTTTTGAAACAGCATATGCCGCCGCGACAACTGCAGAAGAAACTGCAGAGATTGCTACTTCTCAGCTTTCGAACTTTGTGGCCTTACTCCCAAAGATTGCCTTTGCAATTATCGTTTTCATTGCGACATTCTTTGCCGCGAAAGCTTTGAAAGGGATTATTAGTTTCCGACTGCGAAATAAAGATTTGCCGCAGGAGATGATCATTCTCACAGAACGTGCGGTTCATAGTGTTGTTATTGGATTGGGAATCATTATTGCCTTCCAGATCGTAGGGATCAACCTTGGATCACTCTTTGCCTTCCTAGGGGTAGGTATCGGGTTTGCGATGAAAGATCTTCTCTCAAACTTCTTTGCGGGAGTCATGATTTTGACGCAAAAGAAATTTAAAATTGGAGATACGGTGAAAGTAGGGGATAAGCTGGGGAAGATTATCGAAATTGATGCTCGGACAACGCAAATTAAAGCATTTGATGGAACCAATTTGATTATCCCCAATGCCACGATGATTACGGAAGTTTTGCAGAACTATACGGCGAATACCTTTCGACGAATCAGCTTCCCGGTGGGAATTCACTATAGCACACCAATTGGAGACGCGATCAATATTGCTCTTGGGGCGGTGAAAAAACATAAATCTGTGGTACCAGAACCGGGACCATCTGTGGTGGCGACTGAGTTTGGGGATAGTGCTATCACGTTGGATGTGAAATTTTGGATCGAATCTACCGATAGTTGGTTGAAAGTCCGATCAGAAATTATTCAGTTGCTCAAAATTGATTTTGATGAGGCTGAAATCGAAATTCCATTCCCAATTCGAACACTTACGTTGGATGATAACGATGCAAAACTTATGGGAGCGCTTCACCAAACGGTAAAGACCGGGATTAAAGTGCCGAAGAAGGCGTAGGATTTATTTCTGTGCAAATACAAAAAAGGCGAGGTCTCCAGACTTCGCTTTCTTTTTTATGGTGCCGAGGGAGGGAATCGAACCCTCACTCCTTGCGGAACACGATTTTGAGTCGTGCGCGTCTACCAGTTCCGCCACCCCGGCATATTGAGAGCTCAGGGATTCTAATAACTTTTTTATGGAAATCAAGTCTTGTTTAAGAATATTTTTTATTTATTGTTGAGTTTGTTGACAATTATTACTTTGTGTGTTATTTTTTGCGTGTATTTAATACATAAAAATGTCAGAAGTTCCTTTCCGTGATCCAGACGATTTAGATAAAATTGCTCATTTCTTAGGTATTGACACCCGGTCATATGTAGAGCAACAACTAGAAAGTATTTATGGACTTAAAATTGGAGATACAGTTGAGCCTGTTTCTTCTACTTTTAAGTCAATTTTTGAGC
>JBNKLH010000153.1:0-2588 GCA_050292255.1 Candidatus Altimarinota bacterium
TATTGGATTTTAAAGGGGGAAATTTTCAAAACTTCATCCCGAGTGATTCCCGGCAAGACACCTTTTTCACGAGTACAAAGAACATCTCCTTCAAACCAAAAAAAGTTTGAATACGCCCCTTCTCTCACCTCTCCTAAATGATCAACAAAAAGAGCTTCATAACATCCCATCTTTTCAGCTTTTTTATGCGCGAGATAAGAATCCAAATACGCCAAGCTTTTAGCATCCGGAAAGCTCCGTTCAGCGAGAACTGATTTCATCCAGATCCCTTCAGGAATAGCTACCACTTTCATTCGTTGTTCGTCTAAGCCAGACTTCGCCCGCACTTTTTCAAGCCATCTGAGAATCTGCTCTTTCTTCTCTGTAATCTCAAACTCAATCTTGTCCGCTGATCGAAACATACGATCAATATGTTCAGAAGCAAGAAAGATTTTCCCTTCATACGTCCGCAACGTCTCAAAAACTCCATATCCATACATAAATGCCAATGATTCCATCGGAAGGATCGGGCTATTGGGTTCGATAAATTCTCCGTTAAAGAAAGAAACAAAAGCGGGTTGACTTTTATTCATTATATATTAAGTTGCGCAAGATTTATTTACTATTTCATCTTACACAAATGACAGGAAAAGGAAACGCAGAAACAGGAAACAATAAGGAATTAGCAAATCAATACGTAAAAAACATCGCGAACGCGCTGACAAAAAATTCAAATCCTGAAGTAGTAAAATGGCAAAATGAACTCAAGGATCAAATCCTCACACGCCTCCAAGAGGGCGATAATCTTGATATCTTTTCTGACCCACAAAATATAACACAGGTTCTCAGTCCCGAATTTCAAGGAAAAGAGCTTTTATCTCCAGAAAATCGAGAACAGCTTTCTAAGGTTGTGAAAGATATTAATAAAGTAAGTAAAAACAAGTATCAATCGGAAAACCCATCGAACGAAGAACTCCAAAGCTATCTTGCAAATAAACTTTTTGAAAACCTTTCAAACGTAATCCGAAAAGTGAAAGAAGTTATGATAAAAAACCTTTTTTCACCCCAAAACTCCGAGACTTTGCCCAAGACTCCTTCCACTCCGCATGCAGATGAGAATCAATTACAATTCCTCCACCAACCCCCAAAGTTAGAAGAGAAGAAAGCGAAGACCGCTCACAAACGGCCGTCCGTATTGCAATAGAGGAATCCACACTCCCATCCGGCCAAAAAGCCACCATCGTCCCGGTATAGATCCCGCGACGTTTTTTCTCTATGCGTTCAATAATCTCACACGCCCGAATCTTTGGACAACCCGTAATCGATCCTCCCGGAAGCATACTCAGAATCGCAGAGATGGGAGTTTGGGAATCCAATAACTGGCCTTCTATGCGCGAATAGGTATGCCAAACATGCGGAAGTTTCATGAGTTCTCGCAATTTCGTTACCTTCACCGATCCCGCCTCACACACTTTCCCGAGATCATTTCGGAGCAAATCGGTAATCATCAAAAGCTCCGCTTTTTCCTTTTCTGAACCCAAAAGCTCTTGCCTCATCCTCATATCTTCTTTTTCGTCTTTTCCTCGCGGAGAAGTTCCTTTAATCGGCTCGGTCCAAATCCGTCCATTCGAATCTATCTGCACAAATCGTTCGGGGGAAAGGGAGAGAATCTGCCAATCTCCAGAATCAATATAGGCTCCAAAATCAGCTGGATTTTTTGCGTACACCGATTGAAAGAATTGCCACGGATCACCATCAAATTTGGTTTGCAACAAGTGCGTCAGATTTACCTGATAAATCTCTCCATCACGAAGAGATTCTTTCACAATATTGAATGCGTCTTCGTATTCCTTTTCTGTAACTGTCGAAGCCCAATCGAGATTATAATTCCTCCCAGCGCTTTCGTTTTTATATTCCTGAAAATCAACAGCCGCAAACCATACATCTGGCACGTTTGATTCTTTCTTTTTGGAAGAAATAATCCCCAACTGAGAGAGTCCAAAATCATATGAAAAAAATCCCACAACGGGACAACATCTGTCGTGATTTAGTCGGACAAACATCTCAAACTCAGAAGGAGAAAAATTTTCCGCATTAGACTCAAAAATTTCTTTTATCTGCCCTTCTCCTTGAGATTTCCATGCATTTCCGGGAAGCACTAAACGTGGTTTCATATTCAAGGGCATTGTAGAGACAATCCAAAAAACCTGCAAAATGAGCGAAAAAATAGACACAAACAGAGATTTCTGCTAGGGTTTCGCCCGAAAACAAGAAGGAGTTCCTTCCTGCCGGAGGCTGCTAACAGCTAACGGCTAATAGCTAACAACTATTTCATGCCTATTTCAGTTTCAGATCTCGCGAAAAAACTCGATATTGCTCCAGAAGCCGTGATGCTCCACGCTATGGATTTGGATTTTGAAATCCCTGATGATGACATGATCCCGGATGAAGTCGCGAAAGAAATCCGGAACCTCGAGCAAGGAGATGCTATTTCACAAACAGAACACGAAATCGAAGAACAACTCGATCGAGAAATTATCGAACAACAACAAAAGCAAACCGCCGGACAAAAGAAAAAAGTAGTCCGAAAGAAAAAAGACGAAGAGGAA
>JBNKLH010000154.1:0-2580 GCA_050292255.1 Candidatus Altimarinota bacterium
TTGTCTGCGGAATACACAAACGGCACAGAAATGGTTTGCGAACTTTTCTCTCGATCAGACACGTGTACCGTGACATTGAGATTCAAGAGATCCCACGTCATATCATCGTCTTTTTCAACATTTAAATTTACGGGCAAAACTAATTTTCCTTCGGCGTCCAATATCGCTTTTCCCTGAGAGATAAGTTTGTCTTGCGTGCTTTCTCGTTCCCAATACCAATAGGTGTTTTTATGTCCAAATAAACTCAATCGATAATCCACTTCTCGTTCAGACAACGCACCCCCAAAGGCATATTCGGCTCCGACTTCTGCCGTTATTTTGTCCTGCCAAATGGCCGTATCTACATCAAACTTTGAGTCGATAAGAAAGTCTGGTTTTCGGTATTCCGTCACATAAAAGTTAAAGAATGTAGACGCTCCGAATCGCTCTCCATTTCCAAACTCTAGACGCGCTTGGTATTGCCCAAGAGAAGCATCTTCTGGAATCTCCCATGATCCATCTAACGATCCGCCTTGAGTCGTAAGCTTTGCTCGATAGACTTCTTGATACTTCGGATCCATGATCACAACCGTGTAATCCTGTTTCTTTTCAGGATCCACATTTTGGAGGGGGAAAGATTTTTCAAAGAACTTCCGTTCTCGGAAAAGAGATTTAAAAAACATTTCATCCCCCGGACGGAAAAGGGGCCGATCCGGAAACGCCGTTGCCGTCAACGGCATGTTGTAAGACCACGGATCGAAAGATACCGGTGTATCCCACGGAGAAATCCCGTTTTGGAATCGGTCTGAAGCCACTCCCACGAGTCCGTCAGATTCTATAACCGCAAAGGCAAAGTTCTGTGGTTTTTTAAATTCCAATATATTTTCTCCTTTTTGTACGGTGTAATCCTGCCCTCCATCATTCCACTGAGAGGTCAAAAGGGTGATATCCATATTGTCTCCAAACGACATTTCATCTCCTGGAAATGCGGCTGGGGTGAGTGTCACCATTTCCCGCGCGTCTTCTTTCATCTCAACCGGGAAATCCACCATTGCAAATTCTGCAACCTGTTTATCTCGGTAATTTTGATTCCACGGACTGATGTGCGAGAGGGTTACTCGATAAAGCCCCGCAGAAACATCTTCTCCAAAAAACTCTGGAAATTCTGCCGGCATATCAAAATCTACAACCGTTCGCTTTTCTTTTGATGGAGCCCACTCAAGCGGTTTTGCAACCTCCTTTTTCTCTGGCCAAAGTTCTTCGATTTTCAACCACGGTTCTTGGATAGTTCCTGAATACCAGACAGAAAATTGCGGGAAATCCCCTTGTCGATACGCTCGCAAATCCCGTGGGAAAAAGACCCCTTGTACCCGATTTGGAAATTGGGCAGTGAAGGTATAAACCTGATCTTCTCCGAGTTTTCGTCCGTATTGATCGGCAAGGTCGCCAGAAATAGTAACCGTATATTCTTGATTTGGTTGCCAGTGATCTCCAAGAGGTTCAAGCCAAAAATACCCACTTTTTTCTCCTTCGAGCAAATCTTGTTTTTTCTTTTGTATGTACTCCGCAAAAATCTCAGCATCTACGGGCTCAATTTTCACGTGATCATAAAATTTTTCTTTTGACACTGCGGTTGAAAAATTCACATTGATATTCGCAAACACATCATTCGGATAATTGAAATTGTTCACTTTAAACGGAGCAATCGTATGGAATGTTTGCGTTTGTTCTTTCTCGGTCACAAGAGGTCCCTCCATTCCCACAAATCCTTCTGGGACCACGAAATCAATATTGGTATCATCCGGCCAATTTTCCGCTGGTGCAAACTCGATCGCAGTGGTATCTGTCTTTTCGACTTCTTCTCCGTCTTCCTGTTCGGTGTAAGTTCGATAGGCAACCGCATAAGGAAGAGCGACTTCTCCATTTTTCAGTACGCACTTCTGTGCTTCCGCAAGCGAAATCTCTTGATTGAAGTATGCAGTCATGGGGGTTCGTCCAATCAACTCATTGGCATCCACTCGCTCGAGCTTCACCCGAGTGGTTTCAAATGCATAGGATTCAATATTGAGCGGAGTCCAAAACTCATATCGCGTTCCGTTTTTCCAATTTTCTTTCGGTTCAAACAAAATCCCTGTCGTCCCAAGCACCTGCCAACTCCCCTCTATGACCGGGGAAATAGTGACAACAGAATCCAAAAATTGCTGTATCATCTCTGGATTTTGAAGGGTAAAAATAGGCTTGTTCCAGAGAAACGTCACCGGGGTCGTCCCCGAAACATCTACCGCCCCGCTCTGCGGGGAGACAAATGTCAACTGTGCCTGATTTTGGTCAGGATCTATATAATCGCTTGGATTTTGAGAAATCGTAACATTCTCACATCCAACAAACAGAGCTGAGCTCAAGACGAGTACTGCTAATAGGAATTTTTTCATAGAATTAAGTGGATATTTGTTTGCTTCATTCTTGCGGGAAACGAGGGGGAATTGCAAGTGATATTCAAGGGAAAAACGTGATTCTGAAGAAAAAGTTTCAAAAATGTACGAGAAACGGGTTTGACAATGCGCTCATTAAACTTAAGAAGAAATAGAAGCTCTTTGAAAC
>JBNKLH010000155.1:0-2564 GCA_050292255.1 Candidatus Altimarinota bacterium
TACAAATTCTTCATCATCCCCCATTCCATACAATTCAATTTCCGGTACTTCCCCGCGATCGGCAGGATTAAGGTATACTGTCGGCTCTTGTTGTGATTCTACTACTTCCTCTTCTGGCATGGATCCTTCTTCTGCAAATTCCTCCTGCAAAAAAGCTTCAATAGATCCTCCTTCTGCCATCACCTTATCTTCTGCTTCTGTAACCACTTCTTCCACTGCTTGTGCATAAACAGCATTGAGCCCAAAAACAAACGCAAAAATAAAGATTCCAGTTATATATTTTTTCATTGTTATAAAACAGTTAAAAACTATTACTCAGTTGGTTGGAACATTTCAGTAAGCTCCTGAATAGAATACGTTGTCTCAGGAATCGCAAAGACATCATCTGAAACATCTTTTGTGAATCCTTCTACATGCAATGTCATAGTCATTCCTGTTTCCGTATCCTCAGAAGATCCGTCAAAAAGCATCCCGTCCAAGAAACACGTTTTCATCTTCAATGGTCCCTCATCTTGAGAAATACATTCTACGTCTTCTCCCCGAACTGTTTCAGCCTGTGTATCAGCCGGATCAATCTCACTCAAAAACATATCGCTTGTTTTTCGGAGGTCAAAAAGATCCTGCATTGGGAAGTTTAAACCTTCTTCGTATCCCCACAAAAGCTCCCCATCAATCTCATACAAAGCATAAACTTTTCCGTCCACAGAAAGGATTTTCTTGATTTTCATTTCTGGATTCATTTGAGGAATCTCGAGAAATTCGTACAAAACCTTTCCGTCTTTTCGATATACACGAGCTGAGTTTTCCTGTATCCCCATAGGCGTATCGATCGCCAATTGAATAGTAGCAGAATAGTTTTCATATTCTTCTGTTGATGGCATTTGTTCTTCTTCCATCATTTCACCGGCCGCAACCATATCCTCTGCCGGAGCTTGTTCTTCTGTTGATGGTTTTTGACACCCCGTCAAAAACACTCCCACGCACAAAATCCCAAGTGCGCTCAATAAAAATTTTCTCATGTGAAAAGAGTTAAAAAAATTCATGACAAATGTTAGAGGAAAGTTTGAGAGAGGAAAAGTTTTAAATTGTTTTTTATTTCCGATTACAAAGGAAGAGACGCGATTAATCGCATCTCTCCAAAACAACAAAAGGCGAGGTCACATGACCTCGCCTTCTGTTCATTCAAATTCAAAAGAAATTTATTTCGCGGCTTCTGCTTTTTTTGCAGGAGCTGCTTTTTTCTCAACAGAAACCATTTTTGCAAATCGTGATTTTTGTCGATTCGCTTTATTTGGGTGCCACAAATTTTGTTTCACCGCCAAATCAATTCGTTTTTGAACTGTTGGCAACAATTTTGCTGCATCTTCCAATTTCCCCGCATCTACAAGAGAGAGAAATTCTTTTACAGAAACTTTCAAGAATCGTTTTCGAACGTTATTATTCGCTGTTTTTCGTTGTGTCTTTCGCACACGTTTGATAGCGGATTTAATAATTGGCATAGGGCGCTACTTTTTAAGAGTTAAATAAGGCCTGAGACCTTTATTGCCTGAGCAATGTAGTAATTTTTCGGAAGAAGTCAAATATTTATTCGTCATAGTAGAGAGAAAAAAGATTCCCAGACATTCCCCTTTACAGAAAAAAGAAAGAAGACAAACATAAGACGGAATAAAAAAAACATGAAAAACCTCATACGATTACTCCAAAACCTTTTCGATATAAACAAAATCGATCCAAACAAAAAATACCGAAATACTATCAATACATTTCGTATCCCCATCCCCTACAAATATATGAAATGGGGTTCTATCGCGATCATCACTATTGCCTTCGTGATAACTTTCCTCTCCGGCGTTCGAAACGGACAAATCATCTGGGGTATCATAAGAAATCAAAGCGGAGGTCTTGCCTGGGGATTATTGGTTTTCACGATTTACATCAGTCTGGCATGTAAATTATTTCCAAAGGTCATAGCACTCCGACAAATATTTCCTCTCCGAAAATATACGGGAATTGGTATTTTCTTTGTAGTACTCGGACACTTCATTGCTCATTTACTCCGCGTTAAGGCCTTTGGAAATTTCCAAGAAATGTACACCGCTGCTCTCCAGACAAATTGGGCCATCACCATCGGAACAATCGCACTCATCATTATGATTCCGCTTTTACTGACTTCCACAGATATCGCACTCAAAAAACTCGGCGCCAAAAACTGGACCATCCTTCATAAGCTCACACATATCGTCTTTATATTAAGTGCTTTTCACATTGCATTTGTCGGACACGAATTTGAAGGCGGGCCACTTGCCGTTGTTCTTTTCTACCTTCTGGCATACGGATGGTTATTTCTCCAAAAACGAAAAAAACGATTAGCCCAAAAGACTCCTCAATAAGCTTTTTGTTTTGACTTTTTCCACCAAATCGATATAAAGATCGCACGCTGTTTATGGTTTCGAGCGATTAGCTCAGTTGGCTAGAGCGCCTGCTTGACTCGCAGGAGGTCACAGGTTCAAATCCTGTATCGCTCACCACGTCGTCGGTGGTTTTGTGTACTCCGTTTTTTTTTT
>JBNKLH010000156.1:0-2553 GCA_050292255.1 Candidatus Altimarinota bacterium
ATCAAATTTTCTTCCATAGAACATCCAAACTCTCCGTGGATTTTAAATGTATCAGATACCTCTAATGTCATCTCATCAGCCAGAGAAATCTTATGCAAGATCGTCCGCACTCGATGTCGACTCTCCCCTTCTCGCAGAGGGAAAACATCCAGTGTGAGATTTATTTTGGCCGGAGACAGACCAGAGACACTTTTCATAAAAGAAAAATCAATAAAACCCTCTTGGTTCAAGAGGGTTGCGAAGCAATATCGCCATTGCTATGAGAAAATATGAGCGGGTGTTCTGAACTAAAAAAATAGAACACCCCCTGGCCCCCTCTTAAACTAAGCGGGGGAAGAAATGCTGTGTTTAGTTTTAATTCATTCATTTACGCTAATCTGATAAGCACCTCCACCTTTGCGCTCACACCTTCTTGTAAACCTTCTCCACTCGTATACATCAGACCAATCTGAGAAGGAAGCACGTCCAACATTCGAGCAATATTTTCAACGATCGCATTATGTTTCGGTGCTATTTTGGGTGCTAATAATTCGAGAGAAATCGCCACATTTTGGATCTGAAAATCAGGATACTTCTGATGAAGAATTTTAAGTGTCCGCTCCACATATTTCTCTGAATCCGTGATCCCCGACTCACACATCTCATCCGCAAATGAGGAAAATGGTTTCTCGCCCACAGCAGACAAAAGAGCATTGCACAAAGCATGTAACACTGGATCCCCATCCGAGTTGGCTTCAAAACTTTTTTCAAAGTCAGGGAATTCCACACCTCCGATTTTTAGAGGTTCACTTTTTACAGTAAATGTATGCAAGTCCTCCCCGACTCCCACCCGAAATGTATCTGAGAAATCCTCGTCCGTCGTGATTTTGAAATTCTTTAGATGGCACTCATAGATAAAAATTTCTTCATCGATCAAACGCAAAAGTTCCGCTTCATCTTTTGGCTCTGTATGAACTTTTTGGATCGCTTTTTGGAAGGTGTGTAAATCTGAAACCTGAGGTGTTTGAGTCACAAAAATTTCATCCCGATCGAGGAAATCAACCACCTTTCCATCTACAACTTTCTTTAAAGAATTATGAGAAAAGTGCCCAAAGATCACATTCTTTTTTTCGCGCGCTAAAGCCAATCCTTCAGAAATTTCTGAAACTTTCACATACGGATTCGCTCCATTGTGAACAAGGATTCGAGGGTTTCCTTTTTCATTTGATAAGAAATCCAAAGCCTTTTTCAAAGACTCAAAACGTGTTTTTCCTCCAGAAAGAATTTTCCGAATCTTCTCCCCCTTGAGAAAGGGGGCCGGGGGGATTTCTTTTCCCAAAACCAACACAATCTCATCAATTTCAGGACACCGTTCAAATTTTTCCAGTGTCTGAAAAATAACCGGCTTCCCATATTTGGACGTAAAGAGTTTGTCCTCCGTACATCTGGTAGAATTTCCGGCAGCCAAAATGACCGCTATGCTCTTTTTGCTATCCATTCTTTCGCTATCTTGCGGGCTTTTGCATCAATGTCAAAAATTTTCTGTACTGAATCCACTTTTTGCAATCGTGTCTCTCCGATAATCTCCTCCAACGCATCAAAAATATCGGTAAACTTGATCGATGTGTTTGCATCAAGAAACGCATTTCGGACTTCCTCGTTGACCGCATTGAAAACAATCGGAAAGTTCTGCATTTTCTTCGTACAGATATCCAGGACTTTTAAGGTTCGGAATGTTTCTGCATCCGGACGTTTGAATTCCAAATTCACATCAAAAAAGTCTTGTCGAGGACATCCGGTATCCACTCGCTTTGGGAAATTCAACGCATACGAAATCGGCAATTCCATATCATGCGCCGCCATCTGAGCCATAACCGTCCCATCGATATACTGTACCATCGAATGAACGATTGATTGTGGATGAATCAAAATCTCGATCTGATCCCGACTCGCCCCAAAGAGATACATCGCTTCAAACACTTCCAAACATTTATTGGCCAAACTCGCTGAGTCCACAGTGATACGTCGTCCCATTTTCCAGGTCGGGTGTTTGAGTGCTTGCTCAAGGGTTACCTTTTCCAAATATTCCGCTGTCTTGCCAAGGAATGGCCCCCCAGAACACGTCAGATAAATCTTTTCAAACTCCGCAATTCCAAACTCACTTCGACTTTCTCCCTGAATGAGACACTGAGCAATAGCAGAATGTTCGCTATCAATCGGTATGATTGGTACTCCGTTTTGTGCGGCCAGTCGCACCAAAATTTCTCCTCCGGCGACCGTAGATTCTTTATTTGAAAGGGCAATTGGTATCCCCTCCTCTACGGTGTCTATTGAAAACTGCAAACCGGCAAATCCTGATACGGCATTAAGGACTATATCCGGATCACATTCACGTAAGAAAGACACATAGTCATATTCTTCTGTCGTATTCAAAAGATACGGAATATCCATCGCCTCAGCGATCACTTTCAACTCATCAAATCTTGAATGAGCAGAAGCCCCCACTATTTGAAATTGATCTGGATTTCGTCGCACCAGATTTAATGTTTTTTGTCCGATAGATCCCGTAGCTCC
>JBNKLH010000157.1:0-2530 GCA_050292255.1 Candidatus Altimarinota bacterium
CGTCTACGCATTCCAAAGAAGGCGACATTGGCCAATGTCGCCTTCTTTTTTGTATTTTCTGCTACAATAACCCTTGTGAAAACCATTAGACAAAGTTGGAAACAATTCAATTTCTCCCCTCTTAAGCGCGAGATCGCGCTCTGGTTAGTGGTGGGAGTTTTGCTTTTTGGATTGGGAAAATGGAAAGATGTGGAGATATTCAACTTTTTTAAAACATACGTTCATACTCCATTTTTAGACCAATGGATCCCCTTTTTGACCGAAAAACTTCTCTATATCATTCTGGGGCTTTTTGCGATAACCACTGGAATTCGTGTATGGAAAGATCCCGATCACCACTCGAAACTTATCCCTGCTTTTTTTGCGCTTATTGCGACGGGAATTATAACGGCTATTTTTAAGAGCTTTTTTGATGTCCCGCGACCATTCATCACGCTACATCTTCCGGCTCTGGTAGAGGTCAGCCTCAACAGTTTTCCATCAGGGCATACTTCGGCAGCCTTCGCCCTGTTTGTCCCGCTCTGGCGAATTTCGAAAAGAATTGGAGGACTTTGGGGACTCTTTGCGATCCTCATCGGACTCGCTCGGATCTATGAAAACGTCCACTATGCGTCAGACATCGCTGGGGGTATTTTGCTCGGGGGAAGCATGGGAGCGATATTTTCTCATCCCGTAACGGAAAAAGCGCTCTCGACTCTCTGGAAAGACTTAGAATTCCGACGACAATCCTTCCATATGGTAGCGGGATTTCTCTGTGTATTTGTACACTGGATCGGCGTATTGCGCTTACGTGAAATCGCGTTTCTCCTTTTTGCAGGGTTAATTGTGTCTTGGCTATCCGCTCGAGGAAAGTTTCCTTTTGCCGCTCGTGTCTTCCAACAATTTGATCGTCCCCGAGACAAGCATTTTCCGGGCCGTGGAGCGTTTTATTTCCTTCTCGGGGTTGGTATCACCTTTGCGGTGTTCAACGTCCAAATAGCCTACGCCTCGATCCTTATTTTGGCGGTAGGAGACTCGCTGAACCATCTCTTTGGAGAGCGCATGCCCAAACGTCTCAATCTCCCGTGGAATCGTCGAAAAAGCCTCTTTGGCGTCGCGCTCGGCCTGCTCTGGGGGACATTCGCCGCGCAGTTTTTTGTCCCACTGGTTCCTGCTTTTATCGCAACGAGCATAGCGATCTTCCTCGAAACCATCCCGTGGCGGGTCGGGAAGTTTTATATTGATGACAATATCTTGGTACCGCTTGTATCGGGATGTGTGTTGTTTTTGTTGACCTAGGCTTTCTGCCCCTCATACAACTGCATCATCGCCTCCAGCGCAGCCTCTCGATAATCGTCACCATCACTCGCGTACAATACCGCCCGAGACACCGGAATGATCACCCCGATCCCGTCTTTTCGCACGCTTAAGACTTCTTCCATAGAGCCGCCTTGCGCTCCGACTCCCGGACAGAGAAACCACGCATGGGGCATTTCCTCACGGAAAAATCCAAGCATTTTTTCTGGTACCGTCGCCCCGATCACCGCCCCGATACTCGCGAACATATTTTTCGGTGACTGAGTCGTCATGTTCCATTCTTCGATCTTCTCTGCAACTAACAGGGAAACTTCACTCTCCCCTCCTTGAAACTCTAGTGCAGATGGGTTTGATGTCCGGACCAAGACAAAAATCCCTCGTCCGTTTTCTTCGCATTTTTTGACAAACGGCATGATCCCGTCCGTCCCAAGGAATGGATTAACCGTCAAAGAATCCGCGCCCAATGGCCCATCTCCGAGATAGGCTTCGGCATACGCTTCGGCCGTGGAACCAATGTCATTTCGTTTTCCGTCGATCATCGTGATCAACCCGAGTTTTTTGGCCAACACCAAAAGGTGTTCTACCGCCTTCACTCCTTCGGCTCCAAATCGTTCAAAGTACGCCATTTGGATCTTTACTCCACAGATAAGCTTGTGCACGGTCTGCATCATTTCTACACAAAATTCAAACGCCCCTTGTGCATCTTTGCTAAATTTTGCCGGCATTTTGTCCGGGTTTGGGTCGAGCCCAAGCATGAGGCAAGAGTTCTTTTCTCGCACAGCCGATTCTAGTCTTTCTGAGAAGTTTTCCATTGTCGAAATACTAGCGAAGTACGAAAAATGATCAATTAAAAAGAAGAGCCCTGTTTATCACAGAGCTCTTTCTCTTTATAACACATTTTGACGTATTTTAGTTTTTAACAATTTTCAAGGTTTTTAAATTCGCCTTATTTTCATCCAAAACCTTCATTATATAAACACCTGGAGCAAAATTCTCCATGTGAATAGTAAAAATATCTGTCTCTAAAATCACCCTTCCTGAGCTGTTATACAGCCGAAGTGTTTTTGTCCTAGGATCGCCAGTTTTCAAAGTCAGAATATCTCTTGTCGGATTCGGATACGCAACATAACTTACCAAAGAAACGAATTTCTCCTCTCTTTTCTCATAGATTTCATAGGGCTGTTGAACGCCTTGTAGGACAAATCCGTCATCCGCTGTAATACTTGTAAAATCT
>JBNKLH010000158.1:0-2491 GCA_050292255.1 Candidatus Altimarinota bacterium
GGCGCTCTCATCATGGTTGTTCTCACGGCGGTTGGAGCCTCTATCGGGACACCCTCTGCGCCAGGAGTCGGAATCATCATCCTCTCTATGGTCCTCAGTAGTGTCGGAGTTCCATTAGAAGGAATTGCCATCATCATCGGAGTAAACCGAATCCTCGATATGTTCCGATCCACGATTAATGTCACCGGAGATCTCGTCGCCTGTACCGTGATCGATAAATGGATTCAGCCAAAACGATTGCTAGAACGCGTGAAAGACAAGATTCATATCTAAAAATCGCCACGAAACCGTTTTTGCGGCACAATAGGAGTGACATGAGACTCCTGTTGATCGACAACTATGATTCCTTTACCTACAACCTGGTACAATATTTTGGGGATCTCGATGTAGACGTCATCGTCAGAAGAAACGATGAAATCTCAATACAAGAAGCAGCCACTATGCAACCGGATTTTTTGGTATTTTCCCCTGGACCAGGAACGGTAGAACATCCAAAAGACATAGGTATGGGACCGGAACTCTTTCAACATTTTCGCGGCAAAACCCCCATCTTGGGAGTCTGTCTCGGACACCAGATGATCGCGCATCTCTTAGGTGGAAAAATTGAAAAAGCAGAACCCGTACACGGAAAATCCTGGCCGATAAAAGTCCTATCTCAATCAGGAATATTTGAAAATTTCCCCGATACATTCAACGCCATGCGATACCACTCTATGGTCGTGAGTCGAGAGAATTTCCCAAAAGAATTAAAAATCACCGCCGAAACCGACGATGATCAGAATCTTGTCATGGCATTTGAAAAAGCCGATGAACGCATTTATGGAGTCCAATTTCATCCAGAATCCATCGGAACAAAAAGTGGAATGGAGATGCTGAAGAATTTTTTAAACACTCATCGCCTCCCCCCCCAATAAATCTTCATCAGAAAAAGACGCACTCAAAATCGAATACGCCGAATACAAATCGCCAATCACAGCGTTCACCTGTGCAACTGTATGACAGGACTGGATGTTTTTTAATCGAGCCAAAAGAGACGAATTGTTCTCTTCTAAAATCTTCTGAATCTTCCCCGTATAATCAAACTTACTCACCAATCCCGCAAAAGTTGAAAGTGGACTCATATCAGAGTTCGCGCCTTTATTGAGTTTTTCAAATGCTGATTTATTCATTATTTCTCTTCTTCTACTGGTGTCAAAACAGCTCCTTCAATTCCAAGATTGGAAAGCACTCCAGAAGCAGCTTCTGTAGTAGCTTCAACAGTTACGCTACATTGCGCATTAATTCTCGCATTAATTTTCAACTTTCCGCAATTATCAACAATATCAAAAACGTCTTGTTGCTCAATACCTGTTATCTCTACTGACATAATAAAATAATTAAAAAATACTGTTATTACAGATTAACGTATTTTTTTATAAACACAAGTCGATCTCACAAATACCACTCCCCACATTATAAATAGAACTACACGACCATTTTATCTCTCGGACAATCTTCGTTTTGAATACGTTCTAGGAGTTTCTGATGACAATTGAAGTCATGCTCCGCCTGTTGCAAGGGACTATTTTGGAAATCCGACTCATCAAAAATTGGCACATATTTTTCTGGGGTTTTCTTTGCATTCGATAGTCTCTCATCCATCGCTAAAAGAGCATTCTTCTCTTCTGGAATATCCGTTAAATGCTTTTGAATCTTCTTTTTCGCATTGCGCATTGCCGCTCGAAGACGTTTTACATCACTAGCACATATACCATCAAAGTCGCATCCCCAACACTTATCTCTCTCCATAGTATTAAAATTTATTAAATGATTAATCTTCTACGATAAACGCATTCCCTTGAAATTGGATACGCCCAAGAATTTCTTCTACTTTCTCTTTTGCTATTCCAACCATTAAAATGCCATCATAATCTTTCGACTGATCATCCTGTCCCCAAAAAAGTTCTCCTAATAGTTTTCTTTTATCAGGGTCTGTTAACTTTTTGATGTTGATACTAATACTTTCCTTCATAATTTTCAGGAGACACAAAACAATAAATATTTAAAACAAAGTAGTCATTGTGTCAATATAAATCTTAAATCTTCAAATTTTTTGCCGCATCCAACCGCGCTTGGGCTTCTTTTTTCTTTTTCAATTTCTGCACAAATCCCTGAAACGCCTGCTTTTGGTTTTCTACCGAAAACTGCTCTCCATATTCGTTCTCAGTGTTCATTACCCATGCTTCGTATTCGATATTTTCGACATCCGATAAGCTTTCTTCTAATAATTTTTTTCTGACAGTTTTGCCCTTTTTAACTTGATCTAAAGACTTTCTGAGATGATCCCGATTAGCCTCTGTTGATAATAAATGCATAGTCTCCATAATAGAATTATATTCTTCTAAGGAAATCATAATTGCTCCTTTTCCAGTACTTCTTTTTATCAACAAAGTATCATTGTTGTTTTCCACTTCATCTAAATATTTCTTTAAACCATTTCTAAATTCAGAGT
>JBNKLH010000159.1:0-2469 GCA_050292255.1 Candidatus Altimarinota bacterium
AGTGGTGGGACCAGATGATCCGATTGGTATTGGAGCGGCGGATGCTCTCCGTGAGGTCGGAATCCCCTCTTTTGCACCGGTAAAAGTAAATGCTCAACTCGAAGGATCGAAGAGTTGGACACGAAATTTATTGAAAAAATATAATATCGACGCCTCTCCGGAATTTTTTGTATCAACAGACGCGACTGATACGGTGGATCGAAAGAAATTCTTTGATGAATTTGAAGGTCAGATAGTGGTCAAAGCCGATGGATTACTCGGAGGAAAGGGAGTGATCGTGGCGGATGATCACTTTTCAACGTTTGAAGAAGCAGAAGACTTTGCTCAAAAATCTATTGAGAAATTTGGTCGGGTCGTGTTGGAAGAAAAACTGATCGGAGAAGAGTTTTCACTGATCTCTCTCGTCGACGGAAAGACAGCTCTTGATACACCGGCGATCCAGGATCACAAACGAGCCTTTGAAAATGACGAAGGTCCAAATACCGGAGGAATGGGAACGATTAGTGATGAACATCATTCACTTCCTTTTGTGCGTCCAGAGGACCTGAAAGCGGCTCATGAGATCACAGTGGATGTCATGCAGGCGATCGAAAAAGAAACCGGCGAACGGTATGTGGGAGTGATGTATGGAGGATTTATTATTACGAAACGTGGTGTGAAATTGATCGAATACAATGCACGATTTGGAGACCCCGAAGCGTTTAATATTTTGCCGATTTTGAAAACAGATTTTGTGGATGTCTGTGAAAAAGCGATTGCAGGGAAATTGGACGAAATCGGAAAATTGGATTTTGAACCTGTCGCGACCGTCCAAAAATATCTCTGTCCAGAAGGATATCCAACAAACTCAGTGAAAAATGTACCGATCAAATATAGTGGGAACAATGGGTTTAAACCCATTGCCAATGGAAAACATGAATTCTTTTTCGCCTCCGTCGCAGAAGAAAACGGAGCGCTTATTCTCAAAGGTTCCCGAGCTGTTTCGATCCTCGGAATGGGGAAAGATTTAGCGGAAGCTAACAAGAACTGCAATGCTCTGATTGATGAATTTAGTGGTCCCCTCTTTTATCGAAAAGATATCGGGACAGCGGATTTGATTCAAAAACGAATTGATCGAATGAAGGAGATTCGAGGCGAATAAAATTGCCCATTCTTTTTTGATCATTCATAATCTTCCCGATGCGAAATTTAGACACCAAACTTCTTATTGCCGTGATTTTTTTGGCGGTTTTTGGATTGGTGATGATGAGTTCGATTTCGATTTCATCGAGTTTTGACGTATCTGGACGAAATGACTTTTATTTTTGGCGGCATTTCCGATATTTGATCGTTGGGATTCCTGCGGCATTGTTGGCCTTCAAATTTCCGTTAGAACGTCTCCGACAGTGGTCGATTTTATTTTTTATGATTGGGATCGCGTTGCTTTTGATGACGATTGTTATGGGACACGACTCAGGGACTATGGCGAAACTCTGGCTCAAACTTGGACCGGTTTCTTTCCAACCCGTGGAAGCTGTGAAACTGGCTGTGATCATATTCTTAGCAGCGATCTTTTCGAGTGGAAAGCTGACTCCGGATACGATTGAAGGAGGATTTATGCCGTTTGCCGTAGCGATTGGGATTCCCTCTATTTTCCTTGTGATTCAGTCAGACTTTGGGTCATTGCTCGTTCTCGTGTTGACGGCAGCGGTGATGTATTTTGCGGCTGGAGCGAATCTTAAGCACTTCTTTGGAGGTGCGGCTATTGCAGGAGTATTTGCGACGATTGTGACCTTTGCGGTGCCGTACGTGAACCGTCGAGTGATGGTGTTTTTGAATCCTGAGTTGGATCCATTGAACACGGGATACCAAGTGGAGCAGGCGTTGATCGCAATTGGTTCCGGGAAATGGTTTGGACGTGGTTTCCAAAACTCCATTCAAAAATTCGACTACCTTCCAGAGGTGCAGTCAGATACGATTTTTTCCGCGATTTCCGAAGAAATGGGATTTTTCCGAATTGTTCTTTTGTTGGGGATTTATGCGTTTATTGCGTGGCGTGGGTTCAAGATTGCTCAAAATGTTCACGACGAATTTCAACGCTATCTCGCGATCGGTTTGACGACTTGGATCGTCGGACAGGCGATTATTAACATTGGAGTGAACCTGGCACTTCTTCCAAACACGGGTATTACGCTCCCCTTTCTTTCGTACGGAGGAACATCATTGGTTATGACGTTGGCAGCGGCGGGATTGCTTTTGCAGATTTCAACACACACATCCGTAAAAAAGCGCAGATGGTACTAATCCTTCTTTGCTTTTTCTGAGCTAATTGAGAACTTATTCTTTTCGTATTTGATAAAAACAGAGTATCCAGGAACGATAACAGTGAGCGCATTTTCCGCTGTCTGAGTTATTTGGGCCGTGATTTCTTCCCCATTTTTAGGTTTGATCTCTTTTTCTGAAACGAAATCTTCAATGAGTTGGGATACT
>JBNKLH010000160.1:0-2405 GCA_050292255.1 Candidatus Altimarinota bacterium
CGCTTCGACCATTATCGAAAATGGGATCGATCTCTCGAATGCCAATACGTTGTTTGTAAACCGAGCGGAAAAGTTTGGATTATCTCAACTCTACCAACCTCGGGGACGAGTCGGACGATCACGTTCACAGGCGTATTCTTATTTCCTTTATCACGGACAAAAACTGGATGTAGAAGCGCGTAAGCGACTTCGGGCGATTGTTGAGGCTTCTGAGCTAGGAGCGGGATTCCAAATCGCGATGCGAGATCTCGAGATCCGGGGAGCCGGGGAAGTGTTAGGAGTGTCTCAATCAGGAACGATCAAAAATGTGGGGGTGTCCCACTTTATGCGGATGTTGGCGAAGACTGTCGAAGAAATGCGAAGAGGGGAAGTATCGACTGAAGTCGAAGAAGAACAAAACATCACCGTGGAAATCCCATTGTCAGCGTATTTGGCAGTTGGATTTATCCCGGATGAAAATGAAAAAATTCGAACTTATCAAGAGTTGGCATCAGCGCAAACACCAGAACAACTTGCTGAGCTACGACAAGAATTGCGTGAGGATTACGGACACTTTCCTGCGCCTGTGGAGAACCTTTTCAAAGTTTTGTCGCTTAAGATGCTCCTTCGAGAGGCAAACTTAGAAGGGATCAAGGTTCAGAAAACATCTCACAAGGCCTATGAAGTGGTGCTGCGTATGGGAAAGAATTTTACGCCAGATCAAATCTTCCCACTCGTTCAAAACTCAAAACTCAAATGGGTGATCACGGCCAATGCTTTGAAACTCAAGTTTGAAGCCCTTCCGGTGACGTGGTATGAGGACTTGGTAAAGGAAGTGACCTACCTCGTCCCGCCAAAGAAAGACGAAAAAAAGGTTCCGAAAAAATAGGATTTTTCGTATAGTGGATATCGATTTCCCCGAAAAATTAAAACAAAAAGTGAGTTCTCTTTCTTCTTTTTAATTTGTTTCGTTATGTCTGAAAAAACTGTTGGGATCGCATCTGAGGATATTTCCTTCGATAAGTACAAAGAAAATATTTATATGCCTTTTGTTTCTGGGGCGTACCGACCGGGGACGGAACAAGACATCACTATTACAGAACAATTTGGAAAAGAGCCCGGGATATTGGTACCGACAGAACACTTTGATGTGGAAGCTTCGGCATTGCCAGCAGAGGTTCCGGATTGGTATAGAGTCATGCATCAAAAACTGTTGTTGGATTATTCAAAATACGATGGGGACCGACGAACAAAATTCAAAAATTCGGACGCACCGGTGACACTCTGGTTTGATGGCGATCGGAAACAAAAAGAAAAGGGATTGCGGACGGGGATCAAACACCGGACGATGGCTTCTCCAGATGAAACGATCGAATTTATGACCTCTCGGGCAATTGATAAGATGCGTCCCCAGTTGGATAAAATGGTTGATTTTACGAAGGAAAAAATTGCTTTTGTCTTGAGCAGTTCGACGGTTACCGATTATCAAAAAGGAGAGTTTCCGAGCTATAACGATGAGGAAAAACAAACAGAAATTGTGAATGCTATTTTGGCTGAGCAGGGGATGACGGCCAAAGAAATAAAGGTGCTTGATGAGGGATGTGCCGGATGTACAGCGGCAGTGGATGAGGCGGTGAAAATATTGGAAAAAAATCCGGATATCCGGATGGCCATTGTAGCCACCGGAGAACGATTGCAAGATATCATTCGACGGGATGATTTGGGGACGACTCCTTTGTTTGGCGATGGGGCGGCGGTAAATGTATTGATCAATCAGGAATTAGCAGAAAATATGGAAGGACGGGGATTGAAATTGATCGGAAGTGCTCGACATCTCGACAACTCTGATGAAGCGAAAAAGATACTTTGTAATCGTCCGGAATTATCAGAGGAGGGAAATACTCGAGGGGTTGAAATGGACGGAGGAACCGTTTTTGAATATGCAACGGCGTATATGCATGATTTGGTGTTAGCTCTTTCTCAAGACCTTGGAGTGGAGCCACAGCATGTATTGGCCCATCAGGCGAATGCGCGGATTGTGAGTTATATTAAGATGAAATTTAAATCAGAAGATGGGATGGATATCGATTTTCCGTTGGATATGGAATACGGAAATGCGAGCTCTGTAACGGTTTTTCGACTCTTTGATAAGTTGATTCAGACAGGAGAAATCGAGAAATATAAAACGGAAGATGTTGTGGCAATGGTGGCCTTTGGGATGGGATTACATACCAATGCTGTCATGACAGAAGTCATTGATTTCTCAGAATTAAAACAAACGGCATGATACAATGCGGTCGATGAAACATCGTGTTTTTGCTCCGCATGAAGATCTTCCAGAGAATGTGATCCTGCCTCAGCAGGTACACGGGACGCGTATTGTGGAGATTGTGACGGGAAAGGAAGATTTGTCAGGATGTGATGGG
>JBNKLH010000161.1:0-2390 GCA_050292255.1 Candidatus Altimarinota bacterium
GTCTGGCACTTTCTTTGGCAGAGGAGCATCAGGAGCGGTTTTCAGAAAGTCTGGAGTGGGCATATGCTCGTCTCCAGAAGATTATCTCTTTAAAAAATCGTACTAAAAAGGAATATGGCGAAGGGTTACATAGAGCTCGGATCATAATTCTTTCTATTGAGAGGGATCAGGAGAAAAAACGGCAAAACCGTGTAGCCGCTCGATTGGCTTTTTGGGACTGGTTGAGCAGTCAAAATAATTGGACAAATTATGCGATGTTTATTGCTATGATCTTTTTCTTACGCTTGTCTTACTTAATATTATACTGGACAAGGGATGAACTTCGTTCTTCTTGGGAAGGGAGTACGCAGCAAAAAAGCGCACACCAAAGGATGAAAAATATCAACATGAGTACAGTTGATTTTCGGAATCCCCAAATGGTAAAAGCTGTTGATAGAGCTATCAAGTCTACCAGTGGACCATCCTCTAGTTTAAAAACCTGGGATCTTTGGCTCCTAGGAATTGGATGGGGAGTGCTGTTGTATTTTACCACGAATAATCTTCTTTGGTGGATGGCTTCGTTGAGTTTGTTTGCTGAGTGGCGCGCATTTCGCCTTGGGAACCAAATGCTTAATAGAGCTACTGTCTATGAGGACACGAAGCCTTATAGAATAAATGAAAAATTCGTGGAAGCTTTACTTTGGGCCTCAAAATTTACTGTGAATTTAAATTCCGCCTACTCTTTGGCAAAGGCAGTAGTTAGATAACAACAAGATGTAACAAGAAATCCGTCCCGGTACATTGAAAGATGTACTGGGGCTTTTCTTTGTTTTGACTTCCCCCTTGAGAAAGGAAGGTTTTTGTGAATGAATTTTAACCCTTTTGGCTCTTGTTATCTGTGTCTTTTTGTGGTATAATCATCAGATTTTTTTGAAAAATTACCCCATGAAAATGAATCGTACGGCACCGTTTTTTATCGCCCTGTTGGGCCTTTTGATTTCTCCACTAATGGCTCAGGCCTTTACAGCCACAAACGCCTTTACAGGAGTACGAGAAAGTGCCGCATCCTGGGGAGACTATGATGGAGATGGAGATTTGGACGTTGCTCTCATCGGGTCTACAGGAGCTCAGTATGTAACCAAGATTTATAAAAATAACGGAAACCTCACATTTTCTCCTATGGACGTTGCTCTCAGCGGAGGAGGTTATGTGCCAGGCGTAGCCAATGGGGACATTCACTGGGAAGAATTCAATGCCGACGGAAAATTGGATTTGGTCGTAACGGGGTATACAGGAACAGAAGCTATTACCCATATCTATAAAAATAACGGAAACGATTTCTTTTCACTTGCGGCGTCATTTGAAGGGCTCTACCACAGTACGGTGGATACGGCCGATATTGATAACGATGGAGACAAAGATCTCATTATGATTGGGGAATACGGAGTGACTCCATTTTCAAAAATCTATAAAAATGATGGTGATTTTTCATTTTCAGCAGCTCCGGCTTCATTCGGAAATGTAGAAAAAGGAGATATCGCCGTGGGAGATGTGAATAACGATGGATATGTTGATCTTGCTATTATTGGGGAAACACTCGCAGGACCTGTTACCAAAGTGTATAAAAATAACGGAAGTGGATACTTTATTTTGCTTGATGATACACTCGAAGCAGTACAAGAGGGGTCCGTAGACTTTGGGGATTTCAATGAAGATGGATATCTCGATATTATCATTAGTGGGGATACTCAAAACGCGAGTCCTTCACCATATGTAACAAAACTCTACAAAAACCATGGAAACGGAAGCTTTAGTCTTTTGACTCCTGCGGGAGTTTCATTGGAAGGTGTTCGAAATGGAGGAACACGATTTGGAGATATTGATAATGACGGAGATTTGGACTTGGTAGAAGTCGGGGAAAACAACTCAGGAAACTATGTCGCAAATGTATACCAAAACGATACTACCGCGATCTCAGACCCAGGTGAGGTGATTACCGGAGTCTCTTTTGGGGATGTTTCTTTTGCAGACTACGATGGAGACAATGACTTGGATTTCCTTGTTATTGGAGCGTTGGTCGCTGGTAACGAAGCGCAACTCTACCAAAATACAACGGGGACGGCGAATGTATCACCCGCGGCGCCTCAGAATTTGACGGCATCATGGCAAGGACCGAGATTGCTTTTGGAATGGGATACCGCAACGGATGATTCCACCGGAGTGGGAGCGATTAGTTATGATATCAAAGTAGGAACAAAATCAGGAACGTATACCACGATTTCAGGGACGGCATTGTCCTCTGGACGACGAACGGTCGCGAGACACGGAGATTACTATACCAATAGTGTCCTTATCCGACTGCCACAACAAGACTACTACTGGAGCGTACAAGCGGTGGATGCGGCAATGGT
>JBNKLH010000162.1:0-2355 GCA_050292255.1 Candidatus Altimarinota bacterium
CACAAGAATTCCAGTTCTTTCATATGGATGATTCGATCGCGACAGGGTCTTCGATCATGCCACAAAAGAAAAACTTGGATGTAGCCGAACTCATTCGGGGACGAACATCGACCGTTTTCGCCTGCCGAAACGAAATGTCGATGAACATCATGCACAAGATCCTCGGATACCACCGAGACGGACAAGAGATCAAACGACCGCTTTTCCTCGGGCTTCGATACACAGAAATGTGTTTGGATGCCGCACGGGCGATCATTGCCAATGTAGCCCCAAACGAAGATGTGATGATGAAATCCATGCTCGGAGCCCCAGGGCTTTTTGCCGCGCACAAGGCGTTTGAAATGGTAAAACAAGGAATGACTTTCCGGGATGCGTATCGAGAGGTGGGGCAAGATATTGCCAACATCAAAGTCTCGCCAGAGCAGATCAATGAATGGCTCAAGTTGTCGGTTCACCAAGGAGGGACGGCAAATCTGGGGCTGGATAAATTGCAAAAAACGGTGGACGAAATGCGGAAATAATTTGGTCCCAAAATAAAAACAAATCATGAATATTTTTCTTTTCATTGCCGGAGCATTGGCTTTCACTGTGGCCTTCGGGCGACTGATCCAAAAAATACAAATCCCGTGGGTTTTTTCGGCTCTCTTTCTGGGATTGGTTCTGTCTCTCTATAATCCGTTTTCAGAGATTACCCATTCGGATTCGTTCTCCTTTTTGGCGGATTTGGGGATGTATTTTTTGCTCTTTATGATTGGGCTGGAGCTGGATGTGAAGGAAATGCTCAAGCAAGGGAAATTTATTGCCAAGCTTTCGTTTGGGATGGTCTTGGCCGAAACCTTTTTTGGCGCGCTCTTTGTTCACTTTGTCTTTTCCGTGCCGTGGGAAATTGCGATCTTGACGGCATCGTCTTTTGCGACGGTGGGAGAGGCGATTTTGATCCCGATCCTGGACGAATTCAAAATCATCAGAAGTCGTTTTGGGCAGACGATCCTCGGCGTGGGAACGCTGGATGATATCGTCGAGCTTTTGACGTTGGTCTTTGCGGCGGTGGTTTTGGGAGGAACGATGGGACATTCTCATATGTCTATGTCGATGAACTTTGTGTTATTTGGGATCCTCTTTTTGGGGCCGTTTTTACTCCAAATCTTCCAAGCGCGAGTGCACCGATTGCATTTCCAAAACGTCCCGGCGTTATTTCTCTTTGGACTGTTGATCCTCTTTGCCTTTGTGGGGATTGGGAGCTTCGTGGAGTCTGAAGCGTTGGGAGCGATCTTGGCGGGGATTGCGCTCAAAAACCTTCTCTCTGAAGAAAAACTCGAGCAGTTTGAATCGATCATACGGGTGAGTGCGTATGGGTTTTTGGTTCCGATCTTTTTCTTATCCGTGGGATCAAATGTGGACGTGCACTATCTCGCGTCTGCACCATTCTTAATTCTCCTCGTATTGTTCATTACGAGCGTGACCAAGATTTTAGTCAGTCTCCTCTTTGCCCATAAACGTCTGGGGGCGAAAAAATCTGTTGTCTTGGGGATTGGGTTATCGGCTAAATTCAGCACGAGTATCGTGATCCTGACGATGCTGTACACGCGGGAGATTATTCCGCCGACGTTGTATTCGGTGTTGATTGGGGCGATGATCGTATCGCAGTTCGTGATCCCGGTTTCTTTCTCTGTGCTTTTGAAAAAATGGGGGCTTTCTTTTCAGGATGCGGTGGGGAAGAAAGTGAGGAAGGGGAAGGTGTAACTTGTTATGTAAGTTGCAAAAGGCTAAAAAGGAGATATCTAAATAATTAATTTTTCATGGCCAAATTGGATCCAGAAAAATATCGTTACTTAATAGACCTGTATCACAAGGTTGATGATTATTTAACGGGGAATGAAAACAATGAAGATATATTGCCTGATATTGTAGTTTCCTTTTGTGTTGTAATAGAAAAAATTCTCAAGATAAAATTATATAAAAAGAATCCTTTATTAATTTATGATGTTTCAAAATTTAAAGATCCGAGTAAGTTGCTAGCAATTATTAACAAAGTTGATAAAAACCTTAATCCTGGACTGGTCGGGGAATTAGAGAAAAGTGGAGAATACTGGACGAAAAGGATGAGAGTGGTCTAATGGTAGATTCAGAGCTCCAAGGTGGTAGCCCCCGCCTGTGTCGATTAAGGACCACGTCGGTTAGGCCCCTTGCATCAGTTAGCAGTTATGAGACCATATGTCGAGAAGCATTTGCAAGAGCTTCGCGAGAAAAACCAAGATGAAGATTTAATTATGAAACAACATAAGCTTCATTTCACAACATGGTTGAAGGACCTAAACCTTCCTGTTGGCAAAACAGAAGAAGGAAAGACAATTC
>JBNKLH010000163.1:0-2335 GCA_050292255.1 Candidatus Altimarinota bacterium
GAAGATTATGATATGGGGATACCACCACTCTTTTTTTCCGGAAGGGAAAGATACAAATCTTATACCATCGTTCTACCTCCCTTATTTTTCAGATTCAAAAATGATATAAAATATGAAACGAAGAACATCCTGCCCCCATTTTTCTTTAATACTAGGGAGCATGGGTGGAGTTTTGGCGCAATGCCCCTTCTATATCTCGCACGAGACAAAGATTGGGACAAAACACTGGTGCTTCCTTTTTACTATGGCAGCAGATGGCCTAGTTTAGATAAAAATGATGAGAAGAAGGGAGAAGGCAGAACCTATGTCTTTCCACTTTTACTCTCCTATTACAGACATGGGCCAGGTCTAACGCAAGGGGGGGCCGCGCTCTTTTATCAATGGTATTGGCACGAGGGCGAGTACATAAAAATGTTCACACCTCTTCTGTGGATGTTTGGAAATGACAGAAGAGATGAGAAATCCGTTTTGGTGCCGCCCCTTTTCTTTAGAAGAACGTCTCCTGTTAGAAGTGACTTGATGGTGGGATTGGTCTATTGGGATTTTTATCAACACTACAAAGAACGGACAATTGGGGTTGCGCCGCTATTTGTACATAATTGGAATCTTTATAATAAACATTGGAGAACCTGGGTATTTCCGACGTTTGATTTTGGCGGAAAACCGAACGGCGGCTTTCATGCGAGATTTCATCCGCTTTTTTACTACGGAAGAGAACTCGATAAGAGACATTTGGTTGTAGCACCAATTTATTGGCAATTTCGAGACAAAGAAGACGATGATTTGGTGCTGTTTCCGTTCTATTGGCGATTCAAGGACTTGATTCATGAAGACAGTTCAAGAATCGTATTTCCATTCTGGTGGCATTTTGAAGATCCCAGGCGTAAAAACTCTGCGAAAATTGCTTTTCCACTTTATTGGGATGTAAAGAGAGGAAAAACAAAGAGTCGCTTGACATTGGGGTTGCCGGTATTCTGGCGAATAAAAGATGAAAGTCGAAGTACAACAGGTGTCTTGAATATTTTTGTTAATAAAGGCATACAAAAGGGGCATCCCTTTTGGACGTTCAATATCTTTCCGTTTATTGCACTCGGTCATCCCCCAGCCGAAAACGGTGCGTATTGGTCTTTTTTGGGAGGGCTCGTTGGGTGGAGACGTCAAGGAAGATCAAAACAGCTCAAACTATTCTGGTTACCAATAAATTTTAAAAAATAGGATACGCGTCTTCGGATCTTTTTGTATTTCTAATCCGGGATGAAATTGAATTGGAATAGAAGCGTCGGTACCGATGTTTCTGGATTGTGAATAACAGTAGAGACGAGTTCGTAACAGTTGCAGTCACTAACGAGTGAGAATCCATACCAGAGAGTATTGATGGAAACGTTTGGTAGAAGATTCAGTCTCGTTCCTGCATTGAAGGACAAGGCTGAGGTTATCGAAATATCGGTGGATAGAAGAGATTCTAAAAGACGGTTCGCATAAAAGTTGAAAGATGGACGTGCATATATCGTTTGCTGGTTTTCTATGGGAATCTCGAGATGGGGTCCTTGTCCATTGTCGAAAGATCGTGAGAGAAATCGGATATGAATTTTGTCGTGAAAGTATTCTAGGTCGATACCCCAAAAAGAGGGTGTGTTCTTCACGTGATCCCAAGCGGCATCCAGCATAAGGTTGAAATATGTCGAGGAGAGACGAATCGCGCCGTGAAGATATTGGGGGGAGATTCGATCAGAGACCGAATCGTTAAAAAGCACTTCTTTGATATCTGCGCGAATAGAAGATCGCATTTTTCGATTGGGAACGAGCGTTGTATATCCACCGATTTCAAGACGATGAAGAGATGGTTGGTTAAATGTCTCGCCATTTTGTTCCATGAGGTGTGACTTCTGAAATGGAACAAAACGATACTTTAGCGACGGTGAAAAAATGTGTCGATTTTTTAAAAAATCGCGGAAGAACGGCATCGTCAATTTGAAATGAAAAGAGACTCGGCTCAAATTTTGAGTTTGGTTTATTGTATCCCGAAGAAGGACAAAATGCTGTCCAAGCGCGGTTGCATTCAGCGAAAGAGCGTCGATGTGTTTCACCAACGTAAGTGACGGTTTGAGCATTATCTGAGTAAATGACATTTTACTTGGGGATGACGGACTGTTCACGGTAGGCTGAAGTCCATACCGTAACAATGAGATGTCGAAAGTGGAAAAAAAAGTATTGAAAAACAGCGCAAACAATAGGGAATATTTATATAAAAATCAAAAACACTGAAAGAAATGTAGTAATCCCAATTTATTAGTAGAAAAATGACAAATTGAGAATTGTGGGGGTCGTAAATTAC
>JBNKLH010000164.1:0-2298 GCA_050292255.1 Candidatus Altimarinota bacterium
CGGCACCGTCAATCGACGGATAAACTGCAATATTTCATTGTGAAATTCTTTCGCTGCAGAGAGAAAAATAGTGATGACGATCGCCGTCACTAGTTCTCCTTTTCCCAGCAAAACCCCCACCCAAAAAAGAGAAAGAGCGATGAGCTCGGTCGTCATTTTGAGACGATGAGTATAGGTCAGCCCATGGATATACGCCGCCACCACGAGGAGAACCATTCCCGAAAAAACAACCACCGGCAAATACGGCAGTTCTTCGAAAAAGGTCGAAACTGTCCCCAAAAGGCAGAAGAGCATTGAAGTCCGAAGCCCCACGGGTCCTCGAGATTTCGGGAAATAAAACGCTTCCATTTCTCGTCGCAACCCAATCAACCCTCCCAAACAGAGTGAGAGTACGATCAGGAAAACCGGATTGTGGAGTAATGCTTCTGAGACCATTCACGGGATTATACCAGAAATAGTGGGGAATTTCAAGAGAGACTCTCTGACCCCGGGTTGGACATCTGCTGCAAATTCTTCAACCCGGGTTCGAAAACTTACTTCAACAAGCACCATTGCCATTCGGCAATTTCTTTTGGATCATCTCCGTGCTTGATAATGTAGTCTCTATGAGCCTTAAGTCGTTTTTCAATATCTTTTGAAATCTTGTTAAACTGTGCTTTCGTAATGACTTGTTGGTTCAAAAAACATTCCGCCATATCTTCTACCAAGTGATATCGAGACGTTCGGTTTCGTGTCTGCATATCAAAAGGGGATGTTGTCGACCCTTCTTCGAGGTATCCGTTTACCTTGATTCGATTTGATCCTGAGTAGTCAAACAAGAGCTTTTTAATCGTTTGAGGGTATCCGTGGAAGTTATAGATCACGCCTTTGTCTTTGGTAAAATGTTTGTCGAGTAATTCATCACTCGATCCCACCGTTTCATCCCCCACTCCGAGAGAGGTGAGCTCAGAGACATTTACAAACCGGATTTTGGACTTCGGCAGATATTCTTTCATCATTTGGATCGCCGCCATCGCTTCCATCGTGACATAGTCTCCACTCGCCGCGACGACCACATCCGGATCTTTATCACTCGCAAAATCCCACGTCATAATTCCATTACTCATCTGTTCTTTGGCTTCTTTGAGCGTGAGCCAGTTTCGGAGTTGTTTCTTTCCAGAGACGATCAGATTTAATCGGTTTCGAGAGTTAAAGACTTCCTCCATCGTCACCAACATAGAGTTTGCATCCGGTGGGAAGTAAGAATGAATCAGGCTTCCGTCTTTTTCCGTCATAGAAGAAATAAAGGACGGATTTTGGTGCGAAAACCCGTTGTGATCCTGCCGTTCAAGCAGGGAAGTCAAAATCACATTCAACGACGGCAATGGTTTCCGGAATGGAACTTCTTCGCTCGCTTTGACAAATTTGGCATACTGATCCGCCATCGATGCAATCACCTGAACAAACGCTTCATAGGAGACAAAAACTCCGTGTCGTCCCGTCACATTGTATCCATGCATCATCCCGAAAAGGGTGTGCTCAGAAAGCATTTCCATCACTTTCCCGTTTCGGGCCATATCGGTATCGAAGTCTTTCATCGGCCACTGCCAACTTCTCTTCGTTTGTTCAAAAACCGCGTCGATTTTATTGGAATACGTCTCATCCGGACTGAAGATCCGAAGGTTTTCTTTTTTCTTATTTTTCTTGAGAGTTTCCGCCAAGAATTTTCCACACATTTTCATCGGACTATCCGTCGTACATCCTCGTCCCTTGAGATTTATCGCGAGAGATTTCAATGCAGGATAAGAAAGCGGTTGGAGCATATCTCCTCCCAACGCATATTTCTGTGACCCGCACGCTTTTCCCTTTTTCGGGATGAGCGATTGAATCTCCTTACAAAACTCAAATTTCGTTCCTTTTTTGACAAGTAATTCGTCGAATTTATACGATTTAAACCACTTTTCGAGAGCCTTAAGCTGACGTTTATCAGACTTTACCTCTGGCAAAATCACTTGGTGAGAAAGGCAATTTCCTTCAAGTTTTTTTCCTCCATAACTTTCAACACTGTGCCATCCTTTTGGCGTCCGGAGAACGATCATCGGCCATCGTGGTTTTTCAACGTCTTCTCCGTTTCGAGCCCGTTCTTGAATAGATCGAATACGTGCATAACATTCATCCATGGTCTGTGCCATCTTTTCATGTACATCGTATTCTCGTCCTTCTTCGACAAAGAACGGTTCGTATCCATATCCTTCAAATAATTTCGCAATCTCCACGTCATCCATCCGACCAAGGAATGTCGGCCCAGAAATCTTGTAT
>JBNKLH010000165.1:0-2243 GCA_050292255.1 Candidatus Altimarinota bacterium
CGAGGATTTCTACCGTCTTCGGTGAAACCTCTGGAACAAATCGTCCGTTAAGTGGATCTTCAAATTTCGATGGTTTCTCGTGCGCTATCGCTCCCAAGATCGTCCCGTGTTCTCGAAGTTCTTGCGTGAGAGCTCGTGTATCGATCCCTGTGAGAGCCGGAATGCCTTGGGCTTTGAGCCAGGCGGCAAATTGGCTTTTTCCGAGTTCGTGAGAGAACTCTTCCGAAGGCTCTGCGACGATCACCCCCTTGACCCAAATTTTATTGGACTCGTAGACTTCATCCACATCAGAAGCATGATCATTGAGGAATTTGGTAACCTCCTTTTCAAAGACTCCGTAGTTTCCGATCAGGGGATAGGTAAAGCAAATAATCTGTCCGTAATAACTCGGATCAGTCAATGTCTCTAGGTACCCTGTCATCCCTGTGGCAAAAACCACTTCTCCTTCCGTCTCCACATCAGCCCCAAATGAAATCCCTTCTAGTTCAATCCCGTTGGCGAGAAAAAGTTTCATCAGGTGAATTCTAGTGAGTTTTTAAAAATTTCATAGTTTTTTTTGAGAAACGATCATGACGTCTCATCTTTATTGATTTTTTCGCTTATTTCTGGTATAATCCGGAGATTTCAACTTGTTTTTATCTCTCATGGAAAAGTCATCTGAATACAAAGAATCAGCGAATCGATTTGAAAGCGGTTCAGACAAGTCTTCTGAAGAGAAGGCTATTGACTCTATGGCACAGGAGATTGAAAACCTAAGTATTCAACAACAGGATATCGACAAAACTTCCGCCGTGGAGGCTGCTCGGGTAGAAAAAACAGAAGATGCAGAGACCACTCTCAGTATAGAACAAGTATCCAGTGAGCAATTGTCGTCCCCTGATTTTCTCCTTTCTTTGGTAGAGAACTTTTCGGATAAAGACTGGTTTTCCGGGGATTCACAAAAAGAAGAATATCTTCTCAAGGCTTCTTCTTTAGCCATACAAAAAAGACTAAAAACGGTAGGAGATATTCTGAAAGATGCGGCAAAATCAGATCTCAACTCTCCTCGATACCAAGAACTCCGTCAAACATATTCCCGGGATTGTCGACTCTACGCAGAAGCCTGTGCAAACGTGGGCGATGAACTCGAAAACCCCGCTGTCAGAAATGCAGAAATGGCAGCCACTTTTGCCGGAGAAGCACTGGCGGGGATGTCTCTGGATGAAGGGATTGCCTGGACCCGAGATACCATGAAACGGATCGATGCCAATAACTGGCAGAGTAAGGGACTCGAAGAAGCCTATGGAACATTTTCAAATAAATGCCGGGAGATGCTCTCACTAAAACTTCAAAATGAAAGAGATCAGATCCTATCCACAGCGAATCCAGATCCCAAACTGGTAGAAGCGAACTATCAAACGACTATTGAACTCGCAACCCTCTTCACTGATCGGGGAAGTGATATTGATTCTGATCTGTGTGCGCCGGATTGGGCGGCAGGAATGTTACGAGAAGTGTTGAATTTTAATGACTTAGCGCTTCAACACGTGGAAAAGAATTTTGATAAACTGAGCAGTGATTTGGAGTCACCTTTATTGGAAAATCTAGAAGAAAAGCGACAGTTTGTGCTCGAAAAGATAGCCTCCGAACTCACCCCAGAACAAAAACAAAATCCTGATCTGCAGGAAACACTTGCCATTATCCGGAAAGACCCCAGACAGAATAAAGACTTCACCGAAATCTCTACACAATACTCCGTTGTTCGACAGATGGAAGCAATGTTCACGGGAGAACAAATTTCAACCGAAACCATCGTCCAAGAAGTATCTGGATTTGCCAATGAAGCTCTCGATGAGTTTTTGAGTGAAGGGAGTGACGGAATGCCCGTGAATGAATTTGAAAGTAAATTTGGACTTTCTTTGTCCGAACAACAAAAAATGGCCTACCAACTTTTGGCCGATATCGAAGGATATGGGTGGGCAGATTTTTCGGATCATACGTGTGCGATGATCGTCGAAGGGACCAAAATCGCCGCCATGGTGGTCGCTGGGGTAGCGATCGGTATTGCGACTGGAGGAGCTGGTTTTAGTGTGCTCGGAGCCGCCCTTGTTGGTGGAGTTGGAATGACGGCCACGGGAGCAGTTATTACACAACAGGGATTTGATGATTATGGAGAAGCGCTCGAAATATATGGAACCGATCTCGCGGTAAATACCGCCACCTTTGGAGTCGGTCGATATCTACAGGCCGGACGTGCGGCATTG
>JBNKLH010000166.1:0-2194 GCA_050292255.1 Candidatus Altimarinota bacterium
GTTGGGGGAAGAGATCCATGATTTTAATCCTTTAGACAAGAAGGTTCGACGTCGACGTCGAGCCTTCTTTGATTGATACAATTTATTCGGTATAAGGGATAAATTTTTCTCCATCAAATGTGAGGAGAACATGTCCAATGTTTACATCTCCATTTTCATCAAAGCTGATATTTCCAAAGATTCCTGGATAATCTTGTGTCCCGTAAAGCGCTTGTTGTAATGCGGTTACATCATTTACATCAATTTTCTTGAGCAATCCCAAGAGAATATCAACTCCATCCAATGTCGTCGCCGCATAGTTTTCATAGGGCAAATCTTCTCCGTATTCTGCTTTGTATTGCGCCTTAAATTCATCAAACGCGGCATTATCCGGTGCGATAAAGTTGGTCGCCACATTCCCCACAGAAAGCAACAAATCCTTATGTTTCACGGCAAGATCTGGATTACTAGCCAACATTTCATTCGCCAATATTGGACGATCCCATTTTTGTTCTGCCAGTTGTTTAAGAAGGATATCAACTTTTGGAGGTGTCTGAACAATCAAAAGCAATGCTTCTACGTCACTTGATTTGAGTTTTGTGATTCGTGTTTTGAAATCTGATTCCGTTGCAAGGTACGTTTCTTTCGTTACTTCTCCCGTAAAGTTTTCTTCAAATACTTTTGTAAGTGCTACTGCGTAATCTGATTGTTCTGAGATAATTCCTACTTTCTTGAAGTTTTTATTCGCATACTCTGCGTAGACTTCTCCTGCACTGTTATCGTTCGGTGCTACTCGGAAAACCAAGTCTCCAGCCAATGTTACTTCTGGACTAGATGAAACCGTCGAAAGAAGCAAAACATTATTTTTTTCTGTGATTGGAGCCGCCCCCATGGTCTCTCCACTACAAACTCCTCCCAAAATCACGGGAACCTTATCTACATTGATAAGTTTTTGTGCTGCTCGAGAAGAGTCAGATGGCGCACATTTTCCATCTTCCCAAATAATCTCAACCTTCTTTCCATCGAGTCCTCCGCCCGCTTCATTAAACTGTTTTACTCGGAGATTCGAAACCTTCTGAACCATGATTCCATATGGAGCTCCTTCTCCCGTTAGCGCCCCCAATCCACCAATTTTGATGGTGCTTAATTCTTCTGGGGTAGAGGAAGAATTATCCACTGCCTGTTGGCATCCGGTAAACAAAAGCGCCACGACGAAACCGAGTAATATTTTTTTCATGACAAAAAAGGAAAGAAATCTGTTCCAGTATTCCAAAAGTTAAGGCCTGTGGCAAGTTCATTCAGAACTCATTTCAATTTCAATGGAACGAAATTTTCTCCATCAAATTGAAAAAGAGAATGGGTAATATTCACATCTCCATTTTCATCAAAAGAGATCTTATCAAACATTCCATCGAAATCTTGAATGTCATAGAGCTCATCTCGAATAGCTTCTGTATCATTCGGAGAATCTACTTTTTTCAGTGCATCAACCAAAACATCAACCGCATCCACCGCGACCGCTGCGTAGTTGAGATAAGCAGGATCTTCTCCATATTTTGCATGATAACGTTTTACAAATTGTGCGTATTTTTCATTTTGAGGCGCGATAAACTGAGCAGAAACCGCTTTTGTTTGTGTTAAAAAATCAGCGTACTTTGCCACAATTTCGGGATTATTAGAGATCATTTCATTTCCCAAAATTGGCTTCTCCCATTGTTGTTCTATAAGTTGTTTCGCAATAATATCAAACTTCGGAGGAGCTTGTGGAACAATAAAAAGAGCCTCTATATCCGCATTCTTTAATTTTGTAATTCTCGTTCGAAAATCTGATTCTTGAGACAAGAACGCCTCCTTTTCAATTTCTCCTTGAAAGTTTTTCTCAAAAACATCAGCCACACCAAGGGCATAGTCCGTTTGTTCGACTAGCATTCCCACTTTCTTAAAATTCTCGTTGGCATATTGAGCCAAAATCTTTCCCTGACTAGAGTCAGATGGACAAGTCCGAAAAACAAAATCTCCAGCATCGGTTACTTCTGGGCTACTCGAAATAGCGGAGAGTAAAATTACTTTTTTCTTTTCGGTAATAGGCGCTACTCCAAGTGTTTCTCCAGAGCATCCCGCTCCCAAAATAACCGAAACCTTATCTACATTGATCAGTTTTTGTGCCGCTTTAGACGCATCAGAAGGAGCACACTTTCCATCTTCCCAAACAACT
>JBNKLH010000167.1:0-2170 GCA_050292255.1 Candidatus Altimarinota bacterium
TTCCGTCTCAGGATATCATCCGAGGAGACGAGACCGAGCCGATGATTTCGGCTGCGTCCATTATGGCGAAGGTGACGCGAGATGATTTGATGATTGAGTTTTCCACAAAATATCCACAATTTAGTTTTGAGAAGAATTTTGGATATGGGACAAAGGTCCATTATGACTTACTTGAGAAAGAAATCTATTGCCCGGAACATCGCAAGACCTATGAACCGCTCAAGACGTGGCTGGTGCAAGGTAGTTTGTTTTAAGCGATCTTTTCAATCAAGATCCAACCTTCATTTGGGATTGTATTTACTCCACTACAACCTCCGCCCCACCAACCTCCGCCACCTTCACAGTCTGAATGAATCTCGAGAATATCATTTTTTTCGACATCAACTACAAAACTCCCGGCACTGGTATTTCCGATAGCTCCGGTCATATCTGCGGTTAGGAGAGTGCTTTTTGATGGGATAACTTCGACATTATCTTTTTCGAGCCATGTTTTTATAACCAGACGACCATAGCTTCCATTATTCCAACCAATACTATAACTTATCCGATAGGTTCCAGCTTCCTGGATTTTTATTTCTTCCTGTTTGTTGTTTGTATTATGAGAATAAACAGAATTTTCTATATGGGTATCAGAGAGAAACTCGATCGGAATATCACTATAATTTGAAAGTGATTGTGTATTGGTTATTACTCCTTGATAAATTGCGGGGCCAACGGTTGAGCCGGAGTTCCCATGACCATTATCAGGTTGACTACACGTGAGTCGTCCATTGGCCGCTATGTCAGACACAAACATTCCATCTGGACAGGCGACAGGATCACTCGCAAGTTCTGTTGCTGTCGCGGCATTTCCGCCAATATCAAGATCGGCGGCGATTCCCGTAAGGCCTGTTCCTGCACCGGAAAAACTCCTAGCGGTGATTGTTCCGTCTACTTCTAGTGCAGTAGAGGGGGTAGTTGTTCCAATACCAAGTCGTTTGGTTTGGTTATCCCAAAAAAAGAAAAGTTCATTTGTATCTACATTTCCAAAAGAATCGACAAACAAAACGCCTCCTTCATTTGTTTCGTCAATATCAAAGGAAGAATCAAGATTTAGCCATTGACTTCCGGTATATCCCCGAAAGTGTGATCCATCCCATTCTAGCATTCCAGCCGATGGGGGAGTGACTCCTCTGTTGTTTACTACTAAGGCTCCTGCCACTTCGACATTGAAATTTGCTTGTCCGGGATTTCCGACTCCGAGGGCAATATTCCCGTTTTCATTGATTTCTATTTCTTCTGTAATGGGAAAATAGGAACCGTATACCAAAAAATAGGGAGATATACTCCCACAAAAAAGAATGAGAAGAGCTCTCAAAAAATTTTTTATTTTTTGTGTTTAAAAAAGGACTTACTCTCATTTTAAAAGGGAAAAACGCCCACCAACATCTGGGGAATTCAGGCGTTCTTCAGGATTTTTTTTGAAACTTTTTTCCTTTTCTTTCGTTTTTCGATTGCGCACATCATGATGTATGATCTTCAAAAATAAATGACCGAAGCCCAACTCGTTCAGAACGCTCAAAAAAACCCTGATCAGTTCGCTCCTTTGTACGAGCTGTATGTGGAGAAACTCTTTCGCTATTTCTTTTTGCGAACGGGAGATTGGTATCTCAGTGAAGACCTCACGTCGGATACCTTTACCAATGTCCTTCGGGCTCTTCCGAGATATCAAATCGGAAAAGCACCGTTTGGAGCGTGGATCTTTCGCATTGCGAATAATCGACTCATTGATCACTACCGGATCGCGAAACGCGAAACAACGGTTGAGGAAATGCCAGAGATTGATGCGAAGGTTTCCATCCCAGAGGTAACGCATTCCAAACTCCTCTACAAAGAAATTGAAGGACTATTGGAAAACTTTTCTGATCAAGAGCGTGAAATTTTACTTTTGAAACTCTCATCAGGATTGAAGTTTTCAGAGATTGCTGAGATTCTCGGGTTGAACGAAAACACCGTAAAAACAAAATACTTCCGTTCGCTCAAAAATCTCCAAGCGCAAGCACAACACTTGAAACTTCTGGCCCTCATTGCCTTACTCTCTTCCTTGTAAATATTGAACTATGAAGAAAAAATATACCGCTTCCGTACAGCAACTCGAAGCTGTGATCGATGCATTATTGCATGATAAGCC
>JBNKLH010000168.1:0-2157 GCA_050292255.1 Candidatus Altimarinota bacterium
GCCATCTTCAATAATTCGCTCTTACTCATCGTTTTATAATTTTAAAAAATATAATTACACGTTTTCAAATACCTTTCGCCCGTTGACCGTCGCGATATCGACCAGCGTATCCACATCATAAAATCGGGTCGTCTCGATCAAAAAGAGAAGTTCTGTAAAGACATCTCCATCGATAAATGGACAGAAATAGTCGTACACATTATCCACCCCGAGACAGACATTCACCCCCGCATCCACGAGGAATGGAACCGGTGCGATAGAGTTGTGGATCGGCCCGGTTTTGTGTCGGGGTTGTTGGTTGTCGACCATCGCCCGTGGGCACACAATCACGCTCATGTCGGCTTCTTTGAGCATAGCCGCCACATCTTTGATATATTCGTCTGGTTGGGCAGAAAGAGAACACGCATGCACGGCATTCACTCGTCCTTTCATCCCGTATTTCATCACGGCTTTGGCGAGGAGTTCTGTGTCGCGTTCATCTGGGTCGTTGTTTTGGTCGATATGCACATCGACAGATTTGTTGTGTCGGCGCGCGACATCGAAGATAAATTCGAGATGCGCTTCCTGGTTTGGTCTGTCTCGTGACGGCAATCCCCCAAGGAGATCGACATATTCCGCCGCCTTTTCAATCGTTTTTTGAGATTCCGGTGTCATTGCTCCTTCGAGCACTTGAGAACAAATCTGAATGTCGATTTGGTCTTTGTATTTTTCTTTTACCTCGAGTGCCGCTTCGATACATTTCATCCCAACGGTATTGTCCACGTCAATATTCGTCCGGGTCATTTTGCATCCCTGACGGATCATATTTTCGGCACTGAGAGAGATCCGTTTGACCAATCCTTCGTGCGTGTATCCCTCCTTAACTTGTTTCCACAAATCCCACTTCACCTCCATGTGATCGTTACACATTTGGAGGGTTTCTGGTGTGATCACATAGGCTTTATCAAAATGCGCATGACACGATACCAAGCCGCCTTTTTCAGCGATTTTTGTCCGTAAAAGTTCGAGCATGTTCCAAGGCTGTGTCATGAGAATATATGGATAAAGGGATAAAAATTTCTAGCACCACTGTAAGAAATTTCTCTTGAAAAAACAATGTACATCAAATGCTTTCAGTTCAATTTTGGTTTGGAAATATTCCGGAGAGAAGGCTGTTCTTCATCTTCCTTTACGATATCTAACAAGTGAAAAACCCGTCCCCAGATTTCATTTATCTTCTGAAGCAATGCTTTTCCAAGCATCGGCATTGTATTTTTGATCTGATCTTCAACACTGTCTAACTCGCCATTAAACGCATTAACAATATCGCTCGGAAATTTTCCCTTAAAAGTCTTCCGATATTCTGCTGCTAATGCTTGTATAAGTTTCTCTTTTTCCTCCGCATCCACTGTTTGCAAAGCCTCCAAAATAGCTTTCTTTCGATCTTCGGCACTATTTAAATTATTTTCCATATGAGAAAGTTTTCAAACAACAAATAACTTCAACACAACAGAAAGTCAACATCTCCGTTGACAAAAAACAAAACCAGCCTAAAAAATACATACTGTTCTTTGACGTGATGATATTTCGCAGAGAGATTCCTCGACATTTATTTATTTGAAATCCCAATGGGATTATCGACCATTTAGTGTCTAGGATTGCCTCTTTGTGAAAAAGGGGCTCTATGAAAATGAGTATTAATTTAAAATTTTAGATATGGACTTTTTTGAACAATTAGAAGCTGCTGGGATCTCCCAAGATACGATTAAAATCTTGAAAAAGAAATCGATTACAGACATTGTAGGACTTGGTTCTTACGCCGCTGAAGACTATTTAAAGATGGGAGTTTCAACGGAAGAAGAAAAAAAGCTTCAAAATTTTTACAATCAGAACGAACCCGCATAAAGAAAGGAGGCAATTTTAAATTGGCAGTAAGTACAAACGTACGAACTGCCTTTTTTCTATGATCTCACTTTTCCAATTATTTGACTTAAAATCCTCCGTTCTGATATATTCACCATGTTCTAATCATTAGAACCCTTAGAAACCCCTTGCTCACTGTAGATGCAAAACTCTACACAGAGGGGATTTTTCTTAAAGAGAATAAAAGCTCAAGAGCTCCATTTTGCTTGCTCTTCTATTTTTGTCCCCCACAGACGTCTCTATAATAACCATCCG
>JBNKLH010000169.1:0-2152 GCA_050292255.1 Candidatus Altimarinota bacterium
CCAATTTTGATTTTGGCTCCGATGGTTTTTCTTCAAAACCAATCACCTGATGCGTTTTCTGATCTTCTTCAATAACTCCAAATTTTCGGGCTTCATGGAGAGATTCTACTTCTCGAACAGCAATTCTGGCTTCATCTTCTGTACAGAACAAATCTTTCATATCCAATCCCGGTAAAAGATTGTCCCCCGCCAAGATAAGAATATCATCGTCAATTTCATATTTTTCAATCACTGCCGCGAGAGCCCCCAACGCGCCCAATTTCTCCCCTTCGGAATGGGCATCTTCTCGAAAAACATCCACCGAAATATTCCGTGGATAATGATGAAGTGTGTCTTCGAAATCTTCTGCAAACTTTGAGTTGGTCAACAAAATCGCATCTGATCCCTCTGGAAGCTGATCCAATAAATGCTCAAGGATCGTCTTCCCACTCAGGAGAAGAAGTGGTTTGGCGTGTTTTTCTGACAAAGGCCAGAGTCGTGTCGCAAATCCTCCCGCCAAAATAAGTATTTTCATATCGCTTTATTTTTAACGGAAATTTGAAAATTGATCCAAAGTTTCTGAATTGAAATATTTGACAATAAGCATTTTTAATGAAATATACAAATAATGTCAGAAGTAGCAGCCCTCGTTCCCAAACTCAGACTTTGTATGCTTCCAGATATGGACGAGGAATCCATAGAAGAATACCCAGTTCCTAATCTAGAGGACACTCTCCATCTAGATCTCCCTGAATTGGCAGAAATACACCAGATATCACACAAAAGCGGATACGAAAAAATATGCGCTATCCAAAGCGTATTCCGAGATTATCTCAATAATGTTCTCAATGAACGAGTTGAATTTAAAAACTACATGCAAAAGAGTATCTCAATTTTTGAGCAAATCCCTTTTGACATAGCAGGCACAAAAAAACTTGAAAAAGGAATTCGACCATTCACGACAAAATACGGAAGAAACCAGCTCAGGACCTCTTATCGAGAGAATCTAAAAAAAGAAACGTCTCCTGAAAAATGTCCGCATAAAACTGCTAAAAATCAACGATCAATCTCTGGAAATGATCTCACCCAACGCCAAGAAACAGCTCGCGCTGATTATCAAAACTATCTCCTTAAAATTAGCTCGATATTCACAGAATCAAAGAATCTATTCGATCTCCTCATTGAAGATACATCTACAAAAGGAAAAGTCTCCTTAAGTGTCCTCAAGGAGACTGTAAAGAAAAGCAATACTATTATCGCACTGACAAAAGCAGCTATGCAAGTACTCTATCGCTAATTATTTAATTGATCGGTATCGCATCAATTTTTCATTCGCTCGTTTTTGTTGTTCTTGAACCCGTTCAAGGTTTCCAGAAAACTCTTCCCGATCCAAAGTACTGTAGTCTGAACTTTCCCATGCTGGGTTTGTGACTTGACTTCGGTATGGATAAGTTCGTTGTGTCGTCAATGTCCCCATTTCTTTTTCTTCTGATGCACCTTGTTGCATTTTCATAAGTTCTTCCTCTGTAATCATTTCTTCAAGTGGCGGTTCTCCGTAGTACAATGCTACTTCATTTGAAACGGTTTGATTTCCATTTTTATCAACCGCAACCGCTGTGTAGTAGTTTGGTCCTTCTGTCATAGTTCCATACTTTGGAGCTGCGTAGTAGATCCATGTTTTGTTTCCAGGATAAAATTTCGTCAATGTGTATCCATTCACGATAATTTTCTGTGCACCTTCTGGAGCCGTCCCTTTGATGGTCACCATGCTCTCAGAAAGAGGAATAATCATTCCGTCCATTGGTTCTGTAATTGTTGGAGCACCAAACGATGTCGTCATTTCTCCCTTTGGTTCTTCCATTGCATCCATGACTTCTGTTTCTTCGGTCATCATTACTTCTTCATGCTGTGCTTTATTGAGTTTCAAACGCAAATCTCGCTCTTCGCGATTAAGATCAATTAATTGTTGTTGAAGAGACTCTTTTTGTGATGTGATCTCTTGAAGACGCGCCTTGATGGAGTCTGCCGTCTCCGCAAAAGACACAAACGGAACGAGAAGTGCCGCCATCAGTACCCCGAGAAATAATTTTTTCATGGTATTTTTGTGTTAAAAGTAATTCGATCATAGGCTGTGAAAAATTTTTGGCAAATAAAAAAGCTTCCCGCAGGAAGC
>JBNKLH010000170.1:0-2139 GCA_050292255.1 Candidatus Altimarinota bacterium
AAACTGGCAGAAAAGATCCGAACACCATCGGTACTAGATTCTTCTAGCTTTCCACCGATACGTTCCCATCCTTCATCATCACTGATGTATTCCCAGAGTTTTGGGTAGCCCACTTTTTCATCGTTAATAGGAACGATGAGTTTTACCCGAGCAGTAGAAACAAATCCTTCGGGGTTGGTGTATTTTTCTCGAATCCGGTTGGCCTGATGCAGAGTATTGAGCCGATCAACGAATAAAATATCATCTCCTGTGTCGGGGATAAATTCAAAAGAAATAATCTCTCGCATTCGTGGGCGAGGAGATTTCCCGGGCTGATCTATGATGCTCGGGGCTAAAATTTCCCCAGAAAAAAGCATCTTATCTGATTCGTAGACGACACGTGTACGATTGGAAAATTCCACATATACATTTCCACCCGTGTCCGCCAACACGGCATCGTTTTCTGCGTCTCCCGCCTCGATCTCTACGGAACTATCCGTCTTTAGTGCCTCTGCATGAATATGCATAGGAACACTTAAGAGAGAAAGAAGAAAAATCAGTACCAATTTTTTCACAGATATATTCTCACGGAAATATTCTCTTTTGGCAACATTTATTCTCAGTGAGATCGTCTTTGATAGAGTGGAAAAATGTTTGAAATTTTGCTATAATGTCTGTGACTTAAATCCTTAAAAATGAATACAAAAGTAAACGACGCCATTAACGCACAAGTGAACCGAGAATTTTATTCGGCTTATTTGTATCTCTCAATGTCTGCTTGGGCAGAGAGTAAAGACTATCCTGGTTTTGCGAACTGGTTTCGGGTCCAATGGAATGAAGAGTTAGATCATGCACAAAAATTTATGAACTTTGTTTATCGACGAGGCGGGACGGTTGAGCTCGAGAAAATTGATAAACCAGACATCGAATGGAAATCTCTTTTAGACGCCTTTGAAGCAACGCTTGCGCATGAGAAAAAAGTAACGGGTCATATCAATGATTTGGTGACTCTCGCACGAGAAGAACAAGACTATGCGTTTGAATCAGAATTAAAATGGTTTGTTGATGAGCAAGTCGAAGAAGAAGAAAACGACATGCAAATTATTGCCAAACTCAAAATGATTGGAGCGTGTTCTGGAGAACATTTTTATATGCTCGACAAAGAAATGGGCGCTCGTGTATACCGACCTATTCCGTTGGGACCGGGGGCATCTTCAGCTGCTGCGTAATTTTCGCTTCAAATTCTCCTATTATATTGAATTCTTCAAAAGGCTTGAGCGGTTTTTCCTTCTCAAGTCTTTTTTCTAGTTCTTCTTGAAATGGAGATCTTTTACAAATAAAGTCTTTTGCCATTATTTAGTAGTGATTTTTTACTTTCCAAGCTTCAGATATTTTCGCAGAAGTTTCCTTCATAGTTTTCCAAATTTTACTTAATATTTTCGCTCTTTCCAGATAATTCATTACTCCTGCCTTCGTTGCTTTTTTGACACTGTCTAACTCTCCATCGGTTTCACTGATTTTAGCCAGTATTTCTTTTTGTTCCGTTTCTTTCATAGGAGAATAACTATATTTCAATTCCAAAAAATGCCCAAAATTTTTGCCATCTTGTTTTTTCGGCAGGTGTTTTGAAGTTTTTAATTGCGTTTTCGGTGAACTCTACCACTGCTGTTTGGTGAAAACCCGGTTTGGTTTCAAGCGGTTGAATTTGTTTATTTTTTAATCTTACTTTTCCACTCTTTTTCAATCGTCCATTTTGAACTAATTCATCAACAGTATTGATAGAAGATGATTCTCCAAACAAATATACACTCACTTCTTTTATTACTTTTGCTTTTTCCTCAGTTAAGGGTCCCTTTCCGGCTTCTTCATTCGCCTCAACATAAGCATTAAATTCTTCAACCTTTTTCGGGTTTGAATTCTTTGTATGAGTAGAAAGTTTTGGCACAAAGTTGTCTTCGGCTTTGTTTTTGTCAATTTCCTCTGGCATTTTGGAAAAGGGGGTTAAAAGTTTTTAAATACAAGAAATTCGTAAAGTTATTCTTTTTTTCCTTCGTCATTAAAATACACAGTCCCTCGTACACCAGCTCTCTTGATCAATTCCCATGCTTCGATCGATTTTTTAGGATCTTGATTTAACTCGTTGGCTCTTTTAAGCATGTC
>JBNKLH010000171.1:0-2131 GCA_050292255.1 Candidatus Altimarinota bacterium
GATTTAGTTAAACAACCAACCGAATCGTCCCCATCGACTCTTTAATCGATCTTGTTTTTGTCGGATCATTTCCAATCGTTTTTCCAATGCATAATCAATACATTCTTTGTTTTTCTTATCGTGAACTCGCGCAAAATCCTGAAGTTTCTTTAGATTTGTTTGATCGAGAGCGTTCAATTCGGCCTGATAAAAATTTCGTTGCATCTCAATCTCAGCCAGGCAATCTGATTTGTATTGATCTGAAAGAAGAGTTTCTTCTGACAATTTCGCTTCTAGTGCATCCAAATGACTCATCTTCATATAAATCATTTCTTCTAAATGATCATTGTTCTGAGCAAAGCTTGTCCCTCCAAGAAACAAAGCGGCAAAACCGAGAGCGAAAATAAATTTTTTCATGTTCCAATTGTAAATTTAAGCAGGAATAAAGATAAAAATCAAGAAAATTAAGAAACACCACTGACAGTCTCTTTAAAAATATCCTTTTCTAATTGTTCGTATTCTTCGTAATCTTTGAGAAATTTTTGGTAGTCCATAGCAATTTCCTCTTGAAGCAGTTGCGCCTCTTCTATACGTTCAATCTCATTTTCCGGAGAATTTGCCACCGGATGAATGACTAATGCTCCTATAAAGAAACATCCAATCAAAGGAATAAATACCTTTTTCCGAAAGAGAGGACTCCAGAAGGAGGAAAACAGTTCTCCCCATTCTCGCCCTTTTTCTTTTTCTGAGGGTAATGAAATAGCATCTAATGCACTCCGAAGAGCTGACTCACGAGGCTTTACATTGATGTATTGAGCTTGTAAGAAGTCTCCGACAAAGAGAATTTCTTCGAGCTCTTCTTGTTCGTCTTCAGAGAAGTCTTTGATGATCTCTTCTCGAGAGATACCATTCTCCAACTGCTCAAAGGCTGAAGCAAGTCGTGTTTCGAAATCGAGGGTACTTTTTTTCATTTTTCGAAAACGAAATGAAGGGTGGCTCGGAGTTTACGCAATGCTCGCACCTGCATCTGACGAACATTCGCCTCCGTAAGGTTTAGTTTATCCGCTATTTCTTTCGTAGAAAATCCATCCAAGAATTTTAAACGAATAACATCCGCATGATCGGGTTTCAATTTCTTCAACGCATCTTCTATCAATGCCCGTTCTTGTTTTTGTTGGATCTTCTCTGTCACCGGTCGTTCAGGAGAAGCTATATAATTCTCGTGATCGGCCACATCGTCATGTGCGAGTTTGTGCTTATCCTTTCGAAAGAAATCAATCACTTGGTTTCTTGCAATGGTGAAAAAATAAGCCGCTGGCGAAAGTTCATATTTCGCTTTAAACCGAGGAAGTGATTCAAAAACACGAATAAAGACATTTTGAGTCAAATCTTCAGCAACATCCCGATCGCTTACTTTCGAAAAAATAAATCGAAAAATAGGCGTGAAAAAATGTTCGTAAATCTTTTCGAAGGCTTCCTTGTTTCCTTCTCGCGCCTCAATCATTAGATCAAATACTTCAGATTGTGGTAAGGATGAGTTTGATTTCTTTGCTTTTGTAGACTGAACCATTCTGGGTTTTGTAATACTCGGGAAGAGAACTTGCCCCCGGTTCATTGTATTAGCAATCGCAAAACTGTCCATTTTTTTGTATTTAAGACTTCTTATAACACTCGCTGAGACGAAGCCTTTCATGCTTATGTGACAATTTATTGTAATATTTCTTTTGCGATTATGTGAGGAGAGTTTTTGATATTTGATTTTTCCATGGCACCTTGAAGTTTTTTATCCTTGAGAAGCAAATCTAGAGCCTCTACAAATTTTGTATTCTTCTCCTGATCAAAGACATGACAAAGGTTTTGTTTCGTAAAAAATTTCGCATTTTCCCACTGATGATTTCGAGCCGCCCAGGGCAGGGGAATGATCAAACTCGGTTTCTGTGCAGTAATAATTTCAAACAAAGAATTAGCTCCCGCACAAGAGACAATTACGTTGGATTCTTGGATTTTTTGAGACAATTCTTCTGCCGGCAAAAGCTCGTACTGTGTAAAGTTTTTGGCTTTGAAATCAATCTTCTTCCCAGGTCCCGTCACGATCGGAATCCACTCGGAACACAATATCCGTCCCGGAGTATTCCAGATTGATGATGGCATC
>JBNKLH010000172.1:0-2124 GCA_050292255.1 Candidatus Altimarinota bacterium
ACGCTTTCAAAATATCAATCGCTTCTGTATAGGTGATTCGTTTGAAGTCGGCATTTACAATTTTTTCGAGTCGCTCAATCAATCCCTTATCGATAAATTGGTCAAAGAACGCCATTTCTTCTGGTAATTTTTCCAAAGCCGTTCGGATCAAATGTTTGACGAAGGCTTCCGCCAAATCCATATCTCCGTTGAGGTCACAAAATGCCATTTCTGGCTCGATCATCCAAAACTCAGATGCATGTCGCGGCGTGTTTGAATTTTCTGCTCGGAATGTCGGCCCAAAGGTATAAATATCTCGGAAAGCATGTGCAAATGCTTCTCCATTTAGTTGCCCTGACACGGCCAATCCCGCTTTTTCCGAAAAGAAATCTTTTTTGAAATCCACCTCTCCGTTATCTGTCTTTGGAACGCGATTGAGATCCAATGTCGTTACTTGAAACATTTCTCCCGCCCCTTCACAATCACTCGTAGAGATAATTGGGGTGTGCGCATAGACATAATCCCGAGATTGAAAAAACTCATGCACCGCTCCCGCGAGAACTGATCGCAATCGAAAAACCGCGTTGTACGTATTGGTCCGTGGTCGGAGATGTGCAATCGTCCGCAAATATTCAAATGTATGTCGTTTCTTTTGGAGCGGGAAGTCCGCATCCGCTAAGGAGACAATCTTCATTTCTGTCGCTTGAATTTCAAACTTCTGCCCCTTTGCCGGAGACTCAACTAATTTCCCTGAAATCTCCACTGCAGATCCAACAGAGACCTTTGTCATTTCCTCAAAATTGGAAATTTTATCGGCTTCAAAAACCACTTGAACGCCTTTAAAAAACGTCCCGTCGTTGATTTCCATAAACCCAAGATTCTTGGAATCCCGTACAGTACGCACCCAACCAGCCAAATTCACATTATTATTCAAGTGTGCGTTAGTATCTCTGTACAGTTGCCGGATTACACTTAAACTCATGTGAATAAAAATTAAAAAGTGCGTCAATTCTAAACAAAAAACAAGTCTCTGCAAATCTGATCACGACAAAGTCGCTCTATCCTCCCTTGAAAAAGGGAGGTGTCCCACTTTGTGGGACGGAGGGATTTCATTTCAAAAAAATCCCCCTATTTCCCCCTTTCTCAAGGGGGACATAAAAATTCAGATACACAAAAAAAAGCGACGAGAAAAGAGATACAAGGTTTCGGTTCAGGTCGCTTTTTTTTTATTCTTCTATTTTCGCTTATGCAAAATAAAGAAATATTGGAGTAAAAACCAATGCCACAGCAACTGCTGCAAAAAAAATACGTCTACCGGTGTTATCTTTTTTCATAACATACCTCCTTGTTTTTTCTTTTTAATAAAATAAAAATCTGCCAAACCGCAAAGACTATGCCGAATAAACAGAACAGAACAGTAATAAACATTCCTTTGTTTTCATACAAATAGGAAAAGCCGAACTTTACCCAATTAAGGGCAATTGTTATCGCCAATCCAATAATCAAAATTACCAAGAAAAATGCCTTTTTTTCTTCTACAGATGCTGATTTAAACATGCGGCACCTCCTTTCTTTTTCTGAGTGAATTAATACATAAAAAAATCAGAAAATAAAACCCAAGACTAAAGGCTGAAATAACCATTTTCGTAGAATCATCTTCTATCGCCCAGCCCTGGTTATACAGAACTATTGAATAAAAGAACATTCCCGGAAGGTTTAAAACCCCTCCCAAAATTGCCAAAATCCACGACAAAGCCGTACTTCCAACCTGCTTGCATATGACAAGCAAAATTCCGCCTAAAATACTCCCAGGAATTAAAACGAATCCCCAACGTTTTTGAGCAACGTTTAAATTTAGTGTCATACCAAAACCTCCTTTTTTTTCGTTTTTAAAATTAACAATAACAACTTTATTCCAATCATCCATCCTGGAATTGAAATCAATACTATTATCCACAAATCCTGAGCCAATAATGCATCAGAAGACGTATCGACTCCAATGGCATTCCCCAAGATAAATCCCGGAGAAAGAAACCCGAAAAGGCCAATAAATCCAAGAATCGAACTCCAAGTAATCCCAAAGAGCGATGAAACAGTAAATAATATTCCTCCTACCAGAGAAAGTACAATTCCCCAAAATAAAAT
>JBNKLH010000173.1:0-2112 GCA_050292255.1 Candidatus Altimarinota bacterium
ATCCTCTCCTTGGGTCAACGTCTGAGCGGCTTTTTCTCGAAATCGCGCATATTCTGGACTTTCTAGATCTGACTGTGTTGCAATATCCGCCATCACAGATGATTGCATCATCCCAATCAACAATCCCAATATGAGAACAATTTTTTTTCGCATCTCCGCATTATAGCAGAAAATACGTCCAAAATCAATCTAGAGTGACAAAAAATCTTCACGTCGCTCCTTCAAAAGAGGCGGCATTCGCGGATCTCTTTCTCGACGAAAATCTGACTCATTGGGTGGCCTCCGATCACGCATCCGATCCTCCATTCCAGGACGTCGTTCCCATGGGAAAATTTTTATCGCATTAAAGGCGGAATCATTCTCCTGTTTTCCAATAAAACGTACTTTTTCCTCCTCATCTAATGAGATTCGATCTTTCGGATATTTCGCCTGAGAAATATCAACGGTCCATTCTTTACCAGAGAGGTCTGTTACGTGAAGCACGTCCTCGTCTTTTGACGAAATAGTCCCCGAAAGACGTCCTTCTTCTGGATGAGTCCATACTCTTTTTCGCATTTCACGAATACTTTCCCCCACCATCAATTGATGATTCATTCCTGCTTCTAATCGCTCTCCAATAGGAGATTGTTCCAGTATATATCCTCCCAAAATTTGGAGAACAATCGCAAAAATAACCCATATATGCATCGGGATTTTATATCCCCGTTTTGTGTGTTGGACAAAATAGCTCGCCAGTACGACCAAGGCAGCTGAGATCACCAGCCAAAAGATGGGGAGTCCTGCAAACAAAACTTTAAAGAACGTTCTTTTTTCAATGGAAAATAATTCCAAAAGATAAAGATCGTGCAGAAAGTTCCAGATAATCGCTGTCGCCAAAATCCCAAGAACCAGAAATATGATTCCTCCGACCAAAAAAAGGAATGTTTTGACCACAAATTCCCATCGCGCCCGAGGCGTGATTTTTTCCTCTTTGATCTGAGTAAGTACCGATTTTGATAATTTAGTTGGGTTCATCCCGTAATAATAAATTAGAAGTCGACAGAATGTCTTTCTGCAATTTCACGAAATTGCTTTTTAGCTCGATTAATCCGAACGGCTACCGTTCCAGAAGGCATTTTTAAGATATCGGAGATTTCGTCATAGCTTTTTCCTTCCAAGAACTTCAACACCAATAATTCTCGATATTTCGTATCCATATGAGTCAAAATCTGATGAACTTTTTCAGCAGATAACTTGGCATCAAATTCTTCGACAAAATCCTGATTGTCAGAAATGGATTCAAAGAGCGTATCATCACCAGAAACCTGATTATGTTGCCCCCGGGATTTTCGTTTCCGGAAATGAGAAATTGTTTCGTTGTGCGCAATACGATAAATCCAACTACTAAACTTCACATCTCCTGAAAACCCGTTGAGATTCTTCCATACTTTCACAAACACCTCTTGCAAAATCTCCTCTGCTTCCTCGTAATCGATGTTTGAAAGACGAAGAATGTAATGTGTGAGCTTTTTCTCATACCGCTCAATCAATGGTTCAAACGCGTTGATATCCTCAAGAGAATGAGCCACTAATTGCTCGTCAGTGAGAGAAGAAAAATCTTTATTCATACATTTTTTTCTAGATCCTACTGAAAATAAAGACGCAGACAAAAGAATTTTCTTTCAAAAAACTGTATCCCTTTTCCTGTTACCTGATGAATTGCTGATGAAAAATTTTAAAAATTTTTTCTTTTTATTGAAAAATTCACAAAAATAAAAACATATATCCTTCATTCTAATGAAACTAAGATATAAATTGTTTTTTACGTTTCTGACTCTCTTTTTATTTCTCCTTCTCTCTGGATATTCCAGTATCGTTTCCAGTTTAAAAATTAAGAAAGATGTAGATAAAATTGCGATCAGTAACATCTATGAGCTCGAAAGTGCTTCCAACATAAGTCTTAATATCCAGAAAAGTCAGTCAAATATTCGCGAAGTTTTATTAGAAGCAGAAGAACGCCCCGAAGAGGTCGCCCTTGCTATTGTCAACATCAAATCCAGTACTCAAGAAATCCAAAAATCATTAATTAGTTGGGAAAGTGCCATTAAAAAAGGAATTCGTTTTGATAATAAA
>JBNKLH010000174.1:0-2039 GCA_050292255.1 Candidatus Altimarinota bacterium
GCTGCTAAACAAGCTTTGACCCGGAGATTTCCGAATGGGGAAACCCGGCAGAGTTCATACTCTGTCATCGTGTAATGAATACATAGTTACACGAGGCGAACGGGGGGAAGTGAAACATCTCAGTACCTGAAGGAATAGAAATCAATTGAGATTCCGGGAGTAGCGGCGAGCGAAACTGGATTAGGGCGGATAGTGATAGCATATTTGTTAGCCAAACACTTTGGAAAGAGTGAGCATAGAGGGTGATACTCCCGTAAGCGAAAACATATATGTGGTACTAGATTATCGAACGAGTAGGTCGGGACACGTGTTATCTTGACTGAATATGGGGGGACCACCCTCCAACCCTAAATACTACTACTAGACCGATAGCGAACAAGTACCGTGAGGGAAAGGTGAAAAGGACTGCGGTGAGCAGAGTGAAATAGAACCTGAAACCTATGGCTTACAATCATTCGGAGCACTATTAATAAGTGTGACGGACTGCCTTTTGCATAATGAGCCTGCGAGTTGTGGTCAGTGGCAAGGTTAAGCACACGCGAAGCCGTAGCGAAAGCGAGTCTTAATAGGGCGATTAGTCACTGGCTGCAGACCCGAAACAAAGTGATCTATCCATGAGCAGGTTGAAGCCGGTGTAAGAGCCGGTGGAGGACCGAACCGGTGGGCGTTGAAAAGTCCTCGGATGACTTGTGGATAGGGGTGAAAGGCCAATCAAACTTTGTGATAGCTGGTTCTCTCCGAAATATATTTAGGTATAGCCTCGAGCATTAGCATGTAGGGGTAGAGCACTGACAGGGCTAGGGCTGCTTACCGCGGTACCAAACCCTATCAAACTCCGAATACTATATGTGTAACCTCGGGAGTCAGGCGGTGGGTGATAAAATCAATCGTCGAGAGGGGAACAACCCAGACTAACAGCTAAGGTCCCAAAGTTACATCTAAGTGGAAAAGGATGTGGAGTTGCTGTGACAACCAGGAGGTTGGCTTAGAAGCAGCCATCCTTTAAAGAAAGCGTAATAGCTCACTAGTCAAGTCGGCCTGCGCGGAAGATTTACCGGGGCTAAACTATGTACCGAAGCTACGGATGCCAATTTATTGGCATGGTAGAGGAGCGTTCTGTAAGCCTGTGAAGGTGTTCTGTAAGGAATGCTGGAGGTATCAGAAGTGCGAATGCTGACATGAGTAACGATAAGGGGAGTGAAAAACTCCCCCGCCGAAAACCCAAGGTTTCCTGCGCAACGCTAATCGGCGCAGGGTTAGTCGGTACCTAAGGCGAGGCCGAAAGGCGTAGTCGATGGAAAACAGGTTAATATTCCTGTACCGCGTTATACTGCGATGGGGTGACGGAGAAGGCTAAACGAGCAGGGCGCTGGTTGTCCCTGTTTAAGCATGTAGGCTGAGATCTTAGGAAAATCCGGGATCTCTTAGGCTGAGATGTGATGACGAGCACCATTAGGAGCGAAGTCGTTGATGCCATGCTTCCAGGAAAAACCTCTAAGCTTCAGGTATAAAGTGGCCGTACTCTAAACCAACACAGGTGGGTAGGGTGAGAATCCCAAGGCGCTTGAGAGAACTCGGGTGAAGGAACTAGGCAAAATAGCACCGTAACTTCGGGAGAAGGTGCGCCCCTGCCGGTGATGAGACTTGCTCTCTAAGCTGGTGGGGGTTGCAGTGACCAGGTGGCTGCGACTGTTTATTAAAAACATAGCACTCTGCTAACTCGAAAGAGGATGTATAGGGTGTGACGCCTGCCCGGTGCCGGAAGGTTAATTGATGGGGTTATCTTCGGAGAAGCTCTTAATCGAAGCCCCGGTAAACGGCGGCCGTAACTATAACGGTCCTAAGGTAGCGAAATTCCTTGTCGGGTAAGTTCCGACCTGCACGAATGGCGTAACGATGTCCACACTGTCTCCACCCGAGACTCAGTGAAATTGAATTCGCAGTTAAGATGCTGGGTACCCGCGGTTAGACGGAAAGACCCCGTGCACCTTTACTACAGCTTCGCACTGAACTTTGAATATGTTTGTGTAGGATAGGTG
>JBNKLH010000175.1:0-2039 GCA_050292255.1 Candidatus Altimarinota bacterium
AGATTCTTCAATGTGAATGTTGTCAGAAACATTACCGTATCCAAAAAGCAGAGCTTTCATTTTATCGAAAGATGAACCTGCCGATCCCGCGAAAATGTCCGGATTGTCGTCATAGGGATCGAATGATGTTGCGGAATCCACGAAGACTCTGGGAAAGAAAGTGTGATAATTGTTCCATAGATATCCAAACAACCTTTGCACCAGATCGGCCCGAGAAGGTGTATTGTGAGTCTTGTTATTTAAAAGAAGTGAATTAAAACTATGAAAACATACCTTGCCTACATTCCACAGAACAACCAAAAAAAGGCTGCTGCCTTTGAAGAGATTTTGACACAGCTTCATGAAACCTGTGTGGGGAAGAGATTCTCATTTGAGATTGTGGCCGTAGGGCAAAATATCGGATTTTGTTTTACCGCCCCTGTAGCTGTTGCGGAAATTATTTCTGGGCAGATATACGCCGAGATGCCGGATGCGGATATCATTGAAATTCCTGATTTCACCCGAAATATCCATCCTGAAAAACAGGATATGCAGTTTTGGTCTACCGAATGTCGGCTGAACCGAAATGATCTCTTTCCGCTTCGAACGTATTCTGAATTCGACGGAGATTCTTTGTCGGGACTTTTGAACGTCATGTCAAAGACCACTCCTGGGGAAGGGTTTTGCTTGCAAGTGGTTGTTCGACCCAAAAAAGACTCGGGAGGACATCACTTTGTTTTGGGATGGAGAAAGCGTTTTGATAAGATTAATCATCTTTTTCGAACAAAATATTGGTTCAAGAAAGGGGTGGCAAAAGGATTCAAAGATAAAATTGCAGAGAAGATTTCGGGACGATTATTTGAAGTCAATATGCGGGCATATGCGTTTTCAACCGTTCCTCAAAAAAATCCAAAATCCCGATTAGAAGCGATCGTTGGGGCGATGCAAAACTTCAACACGCTCGATCTTAACCAAATTCATTCAGGACGTTTACTCAAACAACCCAAACGGATCGAAGACTTTCGATACCGACGAATTAAGAATTCTTTTTTGCTTTCTGGGAAAGAATTGGCAACGATTTTTCACCTCCCAAATGAGAAGGAAGTGCCGAATATTTTGCATGTTTTAGCCAAGAAAGCAGAGCCGCCAGCGACTTTGCCTGTGGATCATACGGATGAAACCATTTCCTTTTTTGGGGCGACGAATTTTCATGGGAAACATATTCCTTTTGGGATCAAACGAAACGATCGTCGGCGTCATTTATACACAGTCGGGAAGTCTGGTTCGGGGAAATCAAAACTCCTTGAACTTCTGATCCAAAATGACATTTTAGCCGGGAAAGGAGTGGCTGTACTCGATCCGCATGGGGATTTGGTAGATAACGTTTTGAAATTTATTCCCGAGTCTCGTATCAAAGATGTTGTATATTTTGATCCGGCGGATTTAGCTTTTCCGGTGGCGTTTAATCCGATCGAAGAAGTCCCGCCAGAGCTCAAGATCCGAGTGACGCTCGGGTTTATCGAAATCTTCAAAAAACTTTTTGGAGCCAACTGGACACCACGATTGGAACACGTTTTGCGTTATACGACATTGGCGTTGTTGGACACACCGGGGACGACCATTCTCTCGATCCTCAAAATGCTGACGGACAAAAACTATCGTCAGATGATTGTCCGAAATATTCAGGATAATGTGGTGAAAAACTTTTGGGTGAATGAATTTGCCGGTTGGTCAGAAAAATTTGATAACGAAGCGATTACACCGTTGCTCAACAAAGTCGGGCAGTTTGTTTCCACGAATATGATTCGAAATATTGTGGGACAACCCGAAAATAAATTAGATTTCCGAGATATTATGGACAATCAAAAAATATTCCTTATGAAAGCCTCGAAGGGGATTTTGGGAGAAGAAAACGCGGCATTGATTGGTTCGATCGTTATCACGAAAATGTATCAGGCGGCGATGGCTCGAGCTGATACTGCGGAGGAAAATCGAGTGGATTTTTATCTCTATGTCGATGAGTTTCATAACTTTGCGACGGATACCTTTGACGAAATTTT
>JBNKLH010000176.1:0-2007 GCA_050292255.1 Candidatus Altimarinota bacterium
ATTCTACTTTCCAAAAATTGAAAACGGCGAGATGAGATTTTATCGTTCTCGATACGAAGACTTAAAACCGGGAACGTTTGGACTTCTTGAACCAGACATATCTGGAAAAGAAGGAAAAAATCCTGACTTGGTTTTTGTGCCGGCGGTGGCGGTGGATCGGGACGGGTATCGGCTTGGACGTGGGGGAGGTTTTTATGATCGGTTTTTGGAGAAAAACCCCGAAGCAAAAACGATCTGTGTGATGCCGAGCTTTGCGGTGGTAGATTTTCTTCCGAGAGAGGCGCATGATCGGCGAGTGGGGGAGGTGGTTGTGGTGTGATTTTTTATTGCCAAGAGGTGGATTCTCCTGTCTTGAAATGCTGACCTCCGATGAGGGAAAGTTTATTTTTTGAAAAATCATTTACGCAGTGTCCGAAGAATATTTGCGGATTTTTTGCTTTTAAATAATCAACGGTTTTGTTGGTTCTCTTTTCTTCTAGGAGATGGAAGCCTCCATATATGGCACATACATTTTTATTAAATAGGGTTTCGGTATATTGGATCATATTACAGATACCAGAATGTGCACATCCAGAAATAAGTACGATTCCCTCTTCTGTTTCAATCGCCAATCCTGAATCATCTTCAATGTTGTCTTCTCCAAAACAAGTATTTCCAACACAGCTTTTTTCAAATTCAAAAACGCGTGGAATTTCTCCCAAAAAATGAACTCCAGAACATACTTCTACCGTATGAGTGCTTAACTCAAGTGAAAAATTCTCTAAAGCTTTTAGTGATTGAGGATCAAAACCAATGGGATTGTTTTCATAAAACTTTGGAAGTATGGCTTTCGGATGAGCAAAGAGTTTCTTTTTCTTTTCTGAATTTATACGTTTGATGGCTTCTAGATGATCGATATGTCCATGACTAAGAACAAAATAATCAATCTCATTTATACTTATATTCTTTTCTTCAAGAGAGGTTAATGCTTCATTTTGAACTCCGAAATCGAATAGAATTTTATGTGTGGGAGTTTCAATTAAAAGAGAGAAACCAGACTCATCTAGAGAAAAACATTCGTGTTCATTATGAAGCGGCGTAATAGTTACATTCATTTTATTTTTGGATATTGCCTGAATTGTAGCAGAAATAAATGTGTGAATTTTAGAATATTGAAAATTCTTCAAAACCATTTTTTTAGAATCCAAAAAATTCAGTTTTTGAGTTCCTTTTGTGATGCATGCTAACCTAAAAAATTCAGGAAAACTTAATTAAGTTTCTATGAATTTTCTCATGTGACAGAGAAAGTGCTTCTTCATAAAAATGAAGTCGTCTTTTTTTATTAACCCTTTTTAAAATGAAAGTTTTTCATCGGAGATTGCAAGTGTGGCTTACGTTGTTTTGTGTTCTGACAGCGTTTGTGGGATTGTTTATTTTTATTGGAAGTACGCGTGCGGAGGGAGAAGCGGTTGATGCAAGTGTGCAGGAGAGTGGGATGGAGATGCAAATGTTGACAGCATTGCAACCGAATGGAGTAGTGAATCCAAATTGTCTTGATAATTATGAAAATTGGCCCTCTTCTCAACATAAAAAAAACAATGCAAATTGGGATTTAGATTTTTTAATTCCGACACAACCAAATCTTGAATTGAATCAATTTATGGATGTAAATGGGGATGGTCTATTAGATTATTTGTATATTCTTAACTCACAAAGTGTTTCGGAGTATAAATATTCTTCTGGGATGGGGAGTTATAGCTATACTAGGTATTTTGTAGATGGAGTAGAAATTCAAGATCAAAAATGGCACTCACAGCAAGCTTGTGTGTATCTTAATAATGGTTCTGGTTGGGATTTGGCTTATCGATGTATGATGAAAAATGAGTTAATAAGAAGTGAATGGGTTGGGAATACGGCATACACAGATTATGAGCCAATGTTTTACGGAGACTGTGCGGATACTTCTCAGTAATAAAACCCCTCCGTCCCGCTTTGCGGGACACCTCCCCTTGTAAAAGGGAGGCTTAT
>JBNKLH010000177.1:0-1984 GCA_050292255.1 Candidatus Altimarinota bacterium
ATTTGCTTCAAATATGAAAAATGCTTCTTGCTTAGATAATTGGCAAGATTGGCCTACTTCTAATGTTAAAAAAGTAGATTATGATTGGAATGTTTCATTTATGCCATTTGAGCATTCCGTGAATGTAAATCTGGCACGTAGGGAAAATTTTATTGATATAAATGGCGATGGATTGTTGGACTATATGTATGCGCATAAGTGGTATGGAAATACAGACGGAAATGCTCATGACCAAGAATGCGTCTATTTGAATACGGGAAAAGGTTGGGAACGTGTGTATCGTTGTTATGCGAAGGAAGGTGTGGATGTTATTTATTACGGCGACTGTGCAGATGTAGAAAATTCTACGTTATAATTTTGTATAAATTTTTTGTTCTTAATTTAAAATGAAAAAATATTTTCACGTTCTTTTACTGGGACTGTTTTTTGTCCCCGGGGTGTCCTGGGGGGCCACGATAGATGAGGAAACTCTCTCCGATCCGGTCGTGACAGAAACGACAGAACCCGTACAAGAGCCGGTACCAGAAACAGATATAGCAGCAGAAGAGGCAATGACAGAGCAGACAGATGAACCAACTGCCGTCGAAAATACGACCAATCTATCTCTCCAAGAAACCGGGATGACACTTCAAGAAGACCCGAGTGCACCTGCGGCAGAAGCGGCAAAAAATGATCCCTTGAAGACGCTTTCATCTGCGCAAGGGAAATATGATATCGATCTCTTTTCGGGGAGTCCGAGTTATAGCTTTCCGATTACGTTGCCACCGGGGCGGGATGGAGTGACGCCAAAAGTTTCGCTTCATTATTCGGCGAACAATCGAAAGTTTGATTCACTCGCTGGGTATGGATGGAATATGACGCAAAATGCGATCTACCGAAGTACAAATCACGGAGTGGATCAGTTGTACGATCGGAATGATTTTACCGCCGAACTCAATGGAAGCGCGCAAGAATTGGTGTTGATTGATTCGGCCAATCAGATCTATGGATCGAAGGTGGAATCTTCTTTTACGAAATACCAATTTCTCAATAATTCTTGGGTTGCCACAGATACCAAAGGAATGAAGTATGTGTTTGGAAGTGTGGCAGATACTCAACAATTTGATCCAAATGATTCGTCTCGAATCTATAAATGGATGCTCGAACGAATCGAAGATTTAAACGGAAACTATATCACGTTTACGTATTTCAAAGACGGTGGGCAGATCTACCCAGAGTCTATCCGATATACCGGACATGGTGATGAGCTCGGGATTGGGGAAGTAAAATTCCTTCGGACAGAGCGGCCTGTCTATACGAGTTATGAACGAGGTTTTTCGGTGACGACTCGGTATTTGATCAATTCTATTGAGACTTACACGTATCACGATGGAGCGGTCAAAAAAGTGCTCGAATATGACTTTGATCATGAGGTGCAAAATAATGCCGTGCAGCATTTGATTCGAATTACGATGAAATCTCCGGATGGGTATTTCCCGCCGACGGAGTTTGCGTATTTTGATGGAACAGAATCGACGACTGATAAAAAAATTAACTTATTGAAACAGATTAAACATCCGTATGGGGCCGTGCAGGATTTTACCTATCGAGCATCAACGGCGTTTCGACCGGGCGGAAATTTATCCAATAAAATTCCGTTTGTGATTCACACCCTTCACACGGACACAATCACACCAGATCTGGGTGCACCAGCACAAGCGACAACGTACGAATACTACGGCGGGAACTATTTCTTTGATTGGATGGATGCGTACAAAAAAGAATACGCGGGATTCCACGAAGTGATTGCAACCGATCCAGAGGGAAATGTGACGAAACATTATTTCCATCAAAGTGAGAGCTCGGTAGATGGTTCTGCTGAGGGAGAATTTGCCGATCATATCGCGAAAAAAGGGCGAGAGTATCGAACTGAAGTGTATGATGATGCTGGAAATTTATATGAACTTTCTCTTCAAAAATTGGAAAATAATCTCCTTCCTAACGA
>JBNKLH010000178.1:0-1980 GCA_050292255.1 Candidatus Altimarinota bacterium
CAAAGCTTATGGTGGATGAGAGAGGGATGCCTCTCAAAAATTGGGCTATTTTTGGGTCTGGATCGATTGATTATGATATCAGCGGAAAGCGTGATGATGTGGATGTTTTCTTTGATGTACTTGATGCGCGTCAACTAGAGAAAAATTTTAAAAAATGTCCACACATATTCCCAACAGAAACGTCTTCCCAGCCCGGATTTGAAAGTGAAATAGTTGATATCTACGGAAAGTCTCACAAGTTTTCATTTTGGGTAGAAGTGGAAGTGGTAAAGCAAGGAAAAAAAGTGAAAGAAAGACGGGAAGTGGAAATGTTTGGAGAAGGAGTGACAGAAGATGGAAAGTTCGCAGGAACCGGACAATTGGGATACAAAAAAGATGTTGAGATTGATCAGCGAAAATTTCCTGACGGAATCATTGCCAATTATATGAGTGATAAGGGACAAAACAGAGGATACGTCTGGTATCTTCTGAATGAAGCACTTTTCGAAAATATTGAATCTCAGAAAAATCCAAAAGCAAATAAAGCGAAGCTCGTACAGCGATTGATTAAATTTTACGAAAAAGGAAATAAATCCATTGAGTCTATTATTGAGATTATTGAAGATACGGTTCAATCGTACGATAAAAAATTCTTGGCCCCGAAATTAGTTGCCGCTTTGGAAAATAAAGATCGACTTATAGAAGGATTGAAGAAAATTCATAAGAAATATATAGAATCGATCCCAAATGCTCGAGAGGCTTCTATGGAATTTGCTTTGGATCCTTATGCTGAAAAATTTGTATTGAATCTTGAGAACTTTATCGAGTCTCTGAAGCAAACGAAGCTCTATCTCGCTCAGAAAATGGATACATTGAGACCCTTAGCAGAAGATGGAAACTTGTCAGACTATCTCAACCTTATGGAAGGAATTCAAAGAGTGACGACACGTTTTGAAGAAGTGAAAGGGAATCTATCAGTACACCCTCAAGAAGGGCACGCCGTTTTATACTTTTTGGTAGAACAATTCCTCACAGACTTCCTAGGGGATTTTGCTCTTTTGGCAGATATTACACTGGACAAAATCGTGCGAGAAGATCGTTATGAAGAGCTTGATCAGAAACAACGATCTCAATATATTGCGATTGAAAAATTCTTGCATGATTACAGGGATTATAGTACTGTAACATTGAAAAAATAATTCTTCTTTTCTTTATTTCAAATGTGTGAAAACGATTCATCCGTAGAGCGAGTGGAAAAGGGGCAGCCACCCATTTCTGATGAAAAACGAAAAGAGCTACAACGCGAGGCGGAGCAAATTAATGCTCCACAACGAACGAAAAAGGTTTTGGGAGTAGGTAAGGAGAAAGAAGAATAGATCTCAAAAATGAATGCATTAAAAAAAGCGATGTCAGATGACGTCGCTTTTTTTTGTGAGTAGAGATTCTGAATCAAGTTCAGAATGACAATGCTACTGTTGTGGTTGCTGTGGTGTGGCTGGTGCACTTGGAGCCACGGGAGCTTGTGGTGCTGGTTGAGCCGGGATGACCGCTTGTTTTTGTACCGGTTGTGGAGTAGGGGCTGGAGCGGCTTGAGGAGCGGTGACTTTTGGTTTGGATTCTTCTGTGTAGTCATCTCCAAATCGCGTCTCACTGTTCAAGAAATCACTTCCATAGCTTCGATAAATCCATCCGTAGACAGAGTAGGCGATTCCTTTTCCAAGGCCCAAAAATCCAATGAAAAGTGGGAGGGTTGCAAAGAGAAGTGCGGATGTATTTTTGGCCAACAAAACAGCAAAGAATGAAAAGATCGCAAATCCAAGGATAGATCCATACACACTCACCATGAAGTGATTTGTTTTTCGTAATCCTTCCAGCACAAAGTAAGTAAAGAGCATAGAAAAGATGGCATGGAGCAAGGCTGTGGCTCCGATACCTGTGTTTTCAAAAACACTACTGGCAATGATGTAGGTTGGTAACATAAACATCAACACGATGAGGTTT
>JBNKLH010000179.1:0-1972 GCA_050292255.1 Candidatus Altimarinota bacterium
TACAAACGGAAAGCTGTTGGGATAGACATAAAACGGTCTTTGTTCCTCAGAGTCTGGATGCACATGCAAACGATAACCCAGTTGTGGTCCAAAAAGAAAAACGTTACTTCGGATTTCCCTCGGCGGTGGTTCGATAGCAGAGCCTCGTGGTGCATGGCGCCGCCCAATATTTAGCGGCAGAGTGTGTCATCAACTGTGAGGACAATCTTCGCGTCTTTGGGTAGCAGCTTGAGGACGAGCTCTATAACATTTTTGCCTGGCTTTTCGGGATTCCAGCTCGTTCGGGAAAAAAGGAAATAGAAGATCGAATGGTGTCGCCGCACATCGAGAATACCGCCGAGTTGAATGAACCGAGTGATTGTCCGTGTACCGGTAAACAGTATACATCCGATGGCAAACGCTACGAAATTTCTGAACGGCGGATTCGTAAACATCGAAGAAAGGTTGAAAAGCAGGCATTGAAAAGATGACGATAGCGCTATCATTTATAGCCATTTCTGTGTTGGTCGTATTGCCCTTTTATGTGTTGGTCGAGCAACACAGTGAGGGATTTTTTTGAGGCGAATATCAAAGAATCGGCGAATTGGGGTGGGGTGTGACCAAATTCAAGAGGCCTGAAAATGTCGAAACTCTAGGCTAAGATATTGTAGTCGCAAAACTAGTTTGTCGGAGAAACAGAAGATTTATTGCTGCATTCTACATAATTTAGAACGGAACGGAATTTTACTTTCAAAGAATCATCATCTTTAGAAAGAATATTTACTTGTGTATTCACTTTTTTAATCTGTTCAAATGCTGCAATAGAGGCAGAAAACTTTATTTGCTTAAACATTTTAAGAGCAGTTTCCATATCTTCGATAATTTGAGAAATCCTTTCAGTGAAAAAACCAGCTGCTCGAAGAGAGTCGGGGTCGACACCTGGTACTGAAAGACTCCCCTCAAATTTTTCCAATTCCGCGGCTGCTTGGTCGCAAGCCGGAATAATGCCTTTGAGAGACTGACAAGTTGAAAAGTAGTTATTTTCGGTTAGATTTCCTGCCCGAGTGGGGTCAAGTGCAACAATATCAGGCAACAAAATGGTAATCGAACCAAACTTGATTTTACCCATAATTTTCCTCCTTTTTTCTAATAGCATCTAAAAAGTGTCTTACATAAAACTCATCGACATCTTCGATATAGATAAAAAAGAACAAGAAAAAACCCAAAAAACTGACGTTGGAACATCATGCAAAAAAAGGACCCCCCCAAATAGAGGTATCATGTGAACTGTACAACTGGTTTCATCGTTCGTTCACACCACAAATAGTTTTTTAATTCAACAGAATCAAAAATTTCGAATCCGGCTTTTCGTAAGATCTCACGTCGTTCGTCATTCATCGTTGCCGGCCGAAAATGCTTGGGTGAATCCAAACGACTGTATCTACTCGTCTGAGCGATAACAAGTGTACCGCATAGTTTGAGGATGCGAGAAAATTCCTCCAAATAGGAGAGTGGTTGAGATCGCCAGAGAACTCGGTCAATACAGAGAATACAATCAATCTGTTCGTCGCTAAACGGAAGGTTGTGTGGCATTATCGTGTTAAGCCGCACCGGATAAACATGTTGGCCGATGCCGAAAACTTCAGACAGCCGTTCGAGTTCATCAAGAATGGCAGAATCATTGTCACATGCAAAAACGGTTCCGCGACCCTTTAACGCAGCGAGGTGGAATGCGAGTGCCAGCGCATATCGACCATCCCCAATAGAAATGTCGACGACCAAATCATCCGGTTCGACTGACAGTAACCTAAGAATTCCTTGAATGGATGCTCCCCTCAATATTTTTCGGTGATTTAATTCACTAAACGATTGCTCTTTATGAATTACACTATATGACATTGTTGGTCTCCTTATTTAGCGTTGAGCGAAGCGTCCAAACCAGAAAACTTCCAAGAACACACCAACATTTTGTCCAGACGCTTAGCGAAAGGAC
>JBNKLH010000180.1:0-1908 GCA_050292255.1 Candidatus Altimarinota bacterium
ACAAAAAAGAATGAACAAAAAATATTTTTTATTTTTTTACGTTAATAAAGTTTTTTTACGCTTTCTCAAGAACTTGGCCGTCTTTACCATCCTTTACGATGTATCCTTTTTCTGCCAAGAATTCTCCCAGCAAAATGCCTTCTGTGTATTGAGGACTTCCTTCTGAGAATTCAGATCCTCCAAAAGTTGTTGCATATTTCATATTTGCACAGTTTTTTTTCGTTCTACTAAAGAGTTACGTATTTCGTCCTTTCGAAAGATCCCGCATAGTGCAAGTTCTTCTTCGGAAACAAATCCTGCCATAAAGAGATTTATAATGTCGAAATGAGTAAAACATGAAAAACATTTTTCATGCTCTACTGACAATACAGACTTTATGATCGGATGATCTATTGATGGGGGCGACTGAGACATTTTCCCTTTTGGAGAAAGAATGTTTTCTCGCGTGCCAATATTTCCACAAGGACATAAAGGCATGCTCCCATCTTCACACACAGTTGCTGTTATAATAGGCAGAAAACAACGATGTTCTCGTTTCCCAGATAAAACTTTGATGAAATTCTCAAAGTACGTCTTTGGCGGGATTGATCCAACCGTAGCCATACTTGAGATGCTTCGCAATATTTCGATGTTTTCTTTTGTCGGGCTTAATACATAATCAGAAAAACGAACTGGGAATGGATATACAATTATTCGCGGAAAGTTTTTCGAAAAATATTGAACTAATTCGGGAAGAAAACGAATCGAATGATCGGTCATAACAGAGCTTATTTCAACGGTGTATCCCTTGCTATCAAGCAATTTGATAAGATTAAGAATCTTTTGTGTATTCTGTCCTTTGGGCGAAAAACGTAATGAATTGGCCTCCGGCTGAATTCCATCCAGCGAAACCTGAAAACTTACCTTTTGAGGAGGAAGTTTTTCGAGGTATTCAATTGGAAAATTTACACCGTTTGTAACAATCAGAATCTGTTTGTACTCCCGCTCCTTTGCTAACGCAACATCAACTACTTCAGGAAGTAGTAGTATTTCTCCACCAACGAGTTTCAAAATATCAGAATCCAAAGATGTTAGGATTTTATGGATATTTTGAGTCAATTGATTCACAGAGTAGTCAAAGGTCGTTTCGTTTTTCTTTCGTGTAAACAGATCGTTTCCTTTGCGAATCGTATGCGGTTCTCCTACCGCAAACCAACAGTATTTACATCTCAAGTTACAAAGCTCTGCTTCGACTTCAAGAGAAGTAAGAAAGTATGGTTTCATAGCTATCCTTTCTTCTTAAATTGGTTTCGAAAATTTTTCACAGTCGTCTCTCCACCTTGTTCGTACAAAATATGCATAGCATTATTATGGACGTTGTATTCGCATGTTACGGGATCGAAGAATTGATGAACTTTGTATTTTTCCTTCATAAGAAGAAATAAATCTAAATCCTCTTCAAATACCGTATCAATATCGAAAAGACCGACAGATAAACACTCTCGCTTGTGCATTACCATAAGTGGAAGCACACAAGCGGTGTCAGTATCAGCAAGCTCTCCATGATAGGCAGTTTTTGAATTTTTTTTGATATCCCATACGGGACCAAATACAAAATCTACCCCCAAGGTTTGTAAAAGTTCATACCTCACCAGTAAGTGATTTTCCAGATATGTATCATCAGAATCTAAGTAGGCAATGTATTTACCATTTGCTTTTCCAAGGGCTGCATTACGAGCAGCACTCACTCCGGCATTATCCTGATAAAAATAGAGTATCCGTTTATCACTTAGAAATGGTTCAACAACTTTTTCTGTTTGATCGGAAGAACCATCATTAATAATAATAAGCTCCCAGTCCTGAAAAGATTGTTTTTGAACGCTGGTGATAGCACGAGCAATAAATTGCTCGTGCATAAACGTTGGCATA
>JBNKLH010000181.1:0-1875 GCA_050292255.1 Candidatus Altimarinota bacterium
AAATCGTTGGAACCAATACGTAATATCCCGAACATTCCCAGTTGGTTCACGCGTTAGATCACTCGATCCGACAAGATATCGAGGTCGCAATCCTCCGATATCCATATCTTCGATCGTATCTACCGCACAGTGTTTTGCTTCTGCTTTTGTAGATTCAGGAATAATTTCTGCATAAGAAAGAGGTTTTTCTCCAACGGAAACATTTTTTGTAAGAAGTTCATCTGAACGCAAAACTTCATCCACGCCTTCTTTAAAAGTAGACGCTTCCGAATTTTTCATTTCAAAGTAAAAGGTGGTTCCTTCTGATAGGAGTAATTTAATATCTCTTCCGAGTTTCTCTGTAAGCGCTTTTTCCAACTCTGTTGAAGCATCAACAACCGTTCCTTCTGTCGCTTTTTTGGCCTCTTCTTTCTTTTGAAGTTTCAAATCATAAAAATCTTGTGAAAGCCGAAGCTCAATTCGACATCGATTACTTGGTCGCTCGATCAATTGTTCCTTTTCTGGTTCTGTACAATCCTTTGGGACGAGATCAAGGAACTTTTTGAAAGCATACTGAGTACAAATCCCATAAAAACCATCCGTTCCATGATCATTATACGTACAAGAAATGGCTCCATTCGCAAAAGAACCGCCTTCGTATTGATCTTTGATCAGCGTTTGCAGACGTTTCATAGTCGCCTCAGAATCTGTATCCACTTCTGTATCCGTAGGGATTTCCCATCCAATAAGTGTTTTTGAGGCCTCTGAAAGTGTGTCTTCTTCTCGCCCCTGAAGATATGTCTTGTATTCTCCAAAGCTTTTAAAAAATGACTTTTGTCGCGTTTTATTTAGATTCCCAAGAGAATCACAATTCGGGTTGTCTGTTCTTTTTTGAACGGATGTCCCGACTTCTTCCCAACAAGACTCTGGAGCTGTGAAGTTTGGATCACACACGTCTCCGTTGAAATCCGCTGCAAACACAGACGTTGCAAACAACATAAATCCGATTCCGTAGAAAAACTTTTTCATCTATCCTGCCGTAATAAAGAAGTAAAGGGCTTTCATCACTGAGTAACTCAAGATGATAAATCCGAGTCCGATTGAAGCATAGGTAAAGAACTCTTTGGCTTTGTTGAGTTCGTCTTCGTCTCCTCCTGCCATGATAAATCGCACCCCAGTGTAGACAAACATAATCACCACAATTGGAGCGATAAATTTCAACAAAATATTAATCAATCGCGGGATATATCCCATCGCAAATTGATAGTCATAGTTTTCTCCCACCACTCCCTGTACGACTTCTGATTCTGGATCATTCCAAGTCGGGAAGAGGCATCCGGAATCAAATTTCCCCCCCGTAAAACATTCTGCGGGTCGGCAATCAAAAACCAATTTTTGTTTTGGTTCTCCGTTGATCTCTACGCTATAGACATCACTTCCACAATCACTTTCAAATTCATACGTCGTTCCCAATGGGCCTTTGAGGACCGTGTTACATTTCTCTTCTCCAGAACATCCTTTGTCCTCTTCTTTATCTTCACATCGATACTTTTTTCCATCTTCTCCCAAAAAGTAACACTCCACTTCTTTCTGGGGTTCCTTACAGTTGTAGTTTAGAGTCACCACTCCCGTGGCGCTTTCTTTTACCAATCCAACATCTGTTCCACAGTTACTTTCCACTTTTACTTCTTCTCCCTTGTCCAACTCCATTTCAAATGTATCTGTCCCACAGGCTCCGTTATCATCGGCCGCACAGGCTTCCTTTTCCTCTCGTTCAAGCGCGTGACACTCGTATTCTATTCCAGCGATTCCTGTAAATTTACATTCGACTTTCACTTTCTTTTCTTCTTTACAGTCATCATTGAAGTCTTGGATAAAAGATTCCAGCGCCGCTTT
>JBNKLH010000182.1:0-1846 GCA_050292255.1 Candidatus Altimarinota bacterium
TCCATATTGAACCGAGTAAAAACCTCGTCCGAATTCGGATCCGGGTGGATGGTATTTTACGAGTGATCGTTGAATACCCACTCAATCTTCATCCGGGGATGATCTCAAAGGTAAAAATCATGTCGAATCTCAAAATCGACGAAACAAGAATCCCTCAGGATGGACGGATTTCTACCTATATTGATGAAACGGAAGTGGATCTCCGTGTGTCTACTTTGCCAACCGTAAATGGAGAAAAAGTAGTAATGCGTGTGCTCGATAAATCAAAAAAAATCCCCCCCCTCAATGACTTGGGAATCGTCGGACACAACTACAACTTGTTTTTGAAAGCGATCCAGGCTCCAAACGGAATCATTCTGACCACAGGACCAACAGGATCCGGGAAAACGACCACGATGTACTCTGCGATGAGCGTATTGAACTCTCCGGATAAAAACATCATGACATTTGAAGATCCGGTGGAAAACCCAATGGAAGGATTGAACCAATCTCAGATGAGACCGGATATCGGATATACCTTTGCCGGTGGACTCCGAACGGCTCTCCGTCAGGATCCAGACATCATTATGGTGGGAGAGATCCGTGATAAAGAAACGATTGATATTGCGATCGAAGCATCGCTCACAGGACACCTTGTGCTTTCTACGATCCATACAAACTCTGCGATCGAGACCATCACACGTATTTTGAATATGAAAGTGCCGGACTTCCTTCTGACAGCGTCTGTAAATCTGATCATTGCACAACGGTTAGCCCGAAAACTCTGCCAACACTGTAAAGTCGCTCAAGCTCCAAGTGCAGATGCGATGAAAAAGATCCGAGAAGCATTTTCCGTATTCAAACCCTATCCAGGGCTTGACATGAACCTGCTGGCTCATCCGACCTTTTATATTCCGAAAGAAGGTGGATGTCCACACTGTGACGGAAAAGGATATGCCGGACGAATCGGACTTTATGAAGTATTAGTTATGGGAGAAGAAATAAAAAAATCTATTCTTTCCGGAGCAGCTTCGTTTGAAATGCAAAAAGTAGCCCAACAAAATGGAATGGTCACCCTCGAACAAGACGGATTGATCAAAGCCGCGCAAGGACTCACCTCCATTGCGGAAGTATATAAACTTGTTAAATAAAAAAAATGCCAGATTTAATGACGAATCCAGCACCTACAGCTCCTGCTGAACACAGTGAAATCATCTTGGATATCAAACAAGAAGAGACCACTGAAAAGAAGGAGAAGAAAGCGATGAATCTGAATAATATTTTTTCGTCGCTCAACAACTGGATCATTTCTCAGTCAAAAATTAAAATCGAGGAAAAACTCCTTTTCTTTGAATTGCTCTTCGCGATTTTGAATGCTGGAGTGTCTATCTCAGAAGCATTGCGACTTTTGAGCCGACAAATTGAAAATCCACGACTTAAAATGATCGTGGAAGGCATGCAAAACAGCATCGAATCTGGAGAAAGTTTGGCAGAAGCAATGGCTCATACGCCTGATGTGTTTGATAAAGCAACCTGTTCGATCATTGCTGCCGGAGAAAAATCCGGGAAACTCAACGAAGTGCTCAAAGAACTCGTGGCTCAATACGAACGAATGAACAGCATCAACAAAAAAGTAAAAAGTGTGATGACGTATCCAATTATCGTCGTAACAGTGATGATTGTACTCGTGATCGCGGTGATGCTTTTCGTGGTCCCGAAACTGACTGATCTCTTTGGTGGAGCTGAAAATCTCCCATTGCCAACCCGAATCTTGATCGGAGGAAGTGACCTCTTTATCAACAAATGGCCACTTATCTTAGCCGGAGTTGCTGGATTTATCGGAGTATTTATGACTTGGAAAAAATCC
>JBNKLH010000183.1:0-1825 GCA_050292255.1 Candidatus Altimarinota bacterium
GAAAGTTCCTTCCGGGGCTTCCACCGGGATCCATGAAGCGCTTGAGCTTCGAGATGGAGATAAGTCTCGATATGGTGGAAAAGGAGTGCTTAAAGCGGTTGAGAATGTAAATAAACATCTCGCGCCACAAATCGTTGGAATGAAACCAAGCGACCAAGAATCGATCGATCGGAAAATGCTCGAGCTCGACGGCACAGAAAACAAAAGTAAATACGGAGCGAATGCGATCCTTGGGATTTCCTTGGCAGCGGCTCGACTGGCTTCTGTACAACGAGGAATGCCTCTCTGGGAATACTTGAACGAAAGCTTCCACGACATCACCGGGAAAAAAGTAACGCCTTCATTGCCTCGACCAATGATGAACGTACTCAACGGAGGAAAACACGCTGACTCTGGACTCGCGATCCAAGAATTTATGATCTTCCCAAACCTCGGATCATTCCCCGAAAATCTCCGATCTGGAGCGGAAGTATTCCATACCTTGAAAAAAATATTGTCTGCTCGAGGAGAATCTGTCGGAGTAGGGGACGAAGGAGGGTTTGCTCCACGACTCCCTGAAGTCAAAGAAGCCTTTGCGGTCATCTCAGAAGCGATCGAAAAAGCTGGATACACAGGGAAAATTGATTTCGCGATCGATGCGGCAGCTTCTGAATTCTTCGGACCAGAAAACGGATCTGAACCCGGGAAATACAAAATCGACGGAAAAATCGTGACCTCTGATGAGTTGTCAGACATCTATGGAGAACTATTGAAAAAATACCCAATCGTCTCTATCGAAGATTCACACGCAGAAGACGACTTTGATGGATTTGCGGGAATGCAGGCAAAACACGGGGACAAAGTTCAGCTCGTGGGGGATGATCTCCTCGTAACCAACAAAAAACGACTCCAAATGGGAATCGATCAAAAACTCTGTAATGCCATCCTGATCAAAGTGAACCAAATCGGATCACTCACGGAAACCTTTGAAACCATCGCCTTGGCGAAAGAAAACGGATTCAATACGGTGATCTCTCACCGATCTGGAGAAACTTCTGATGAATTTATCGCAGACTTGGCAGTCGGAGTCGATGCCAGACAGATCAAAACCGGTTCGCTTTCTCGATCAGAACGAATCTGTAAATACAATCAATTGTTGCGAATTTCTGAGGTGTTGTAATATGAAAGTTTTTACCGGGGTTATTATCGAAGAGAGCTTAAAAGGAAAAGAGGTTCTCAACAAAGTTGAAATCATAAAAACAGAAATTGATCCTGTCACGGAAGAACATCAAACACCACATCTCAAACAATGGACTTTGCATACTGTTCATGTACCTGAAACACAAGCAGATAGTATTGCCGAAGAACTAAGTAAAGCATTAGAAGGAAACGAAGAAAGCGGATATTGGTATGCTGATTACAAAAATGAAGAAGTGGCATACATCATATTTCCTCATAAGGTTTTCAAAATTGCTCGCAATAATGCTGCTGGTTTCCAAAGGGCAAAAGAATATGGAATGTCTCTCGGAATACCGGAATACCAAGTAGATTTCTCCTCAGAATGGTAAAAACTATTTCGCTATTTAGCCATCAGCTATTAAGCTTGAAAATATGAACTACGACGGATTTTACCTGATCGATAAACCCAAAGACTGGACGAGTTTCGACGTCTGCGCCCGCATGCGTAAACTCTTGAATACTCGAAAGATCGGACACACGGGGACATTGGATCCTTTTGCAACTGGTCTTTTGATTGTCGCCGTTGGGAAATGTACCCGCTTGATTCCTTTCCTTGAGAAAGCCAAGAAAACCTATGTCACCAAAATAATCCTTGGACAAACCTCGG
>JBNKLH010000184.1:0-1819 GCA_050292255.1 Candidatus Altimarinota bacterium
TTTTTCCTTTTTTATCGCTTATCACTATCCTAGCATGTTTTTCGGTTCTGTTGTAAAATTTTGGTGCTTTTTTTCAAATGTATTGCAAAAGTCTAGAAGGAAATTTGACAAAAGCTTATAAGACCCTACAATCGCGTGGCTTTTTTATGTTTAAATCCAAAATAAAATAGGTATTTCTTACCGTGGCGGACGGAAAAAAAGAGTTCAAAAACGCGAAGAGATTCGCAGGAAACACCGTCTGAATGCAGAAATTCGTGCCCCAGAGGTGCGAGTAGTGGGAGAACACGGAGATGAATCTCTTGGTGTTATGTCTACCAGTGAAGCTATTTCTCTGGCAAACGAACGAGGTGTAGATCTTGTTGAGATATCTCCCAAAGCAGAACCACCAGTATGTAAACTTATTGATTATGGAAAGATGCTCTATTCTCTCAAGAAAAAAGAGCATCAAATGAAGAAGGCCACAAAAGCAAGAGAGCTAAAAGGAATTCGACTCACCTTCAAAATTGACGTAGGAGACCTTGAGCGCCAACGAAAGACGGCTGAAAAATTCTTGCAAGAAGGGCACCCTGTCCGAGTAGTCATGAAACTCCGAGGACGAGAAAAGGCTCATACAGACCTTGCTATCGAAAAGCTTAATAAATTTCTCGAAAGCTTGTCTGAATCAGGATCCGTTGACCAACCTCCACGAGGTTCCGGATTCCAAATCATAGCCATGCTAAAACCTAACGCTAAATCTACTACTTCTCATTAATATCTTCCGATGAAACAAAAAACGAAGTCAGCTGCAAAAAAACGAATCCGAGTAACTGGATCAGGAATGATCAAAGTTGCAAAGGCAGCTAAAAATCATCTCTTGAGCTCTAAATCTAAACGACAAAAAAAATCTGCTCGTTTGGGAATGGAGGCTCCAAAGGGACACCAAAAAACGCTTAAGCGAATGCTTGCAGAATAGGTAAGCAATATTCTCTAGATTACTTAATTTTTTTCTAAGATGGTTCGAGTAAAAGGTGGAACAACAACCCACGCACGACACAAAAAAGTCCGAAGTGCGACAAAAGGATACCGAGGAAAACGAAGCACGACATTCCGAATGGGAATGCAGGCTATGATGAAAGCCGGTATGAACGCATACGTTGGACGAAAACAAAAGAAACGAGATTTCCGACGATTGTGGATCGCTCGTATTTCAGCAGCATTGCGAGCTATGGGGCTTCGATACTCTGAAGTAAAAAATCAATGGTTGCACGCAAAAATGGACGTGGACCGAAAAAACTTGGCAGAACTCGCGGTTGAATACCCAAAAGTGTTCGAACAAGTAGTTGAAGTAGCCAAGAAAGCGAAAAAGGTGAAAGTATAGTTTTTGCTTTTCAATCATGTACTTAAAAAAACACCCTATAAAACAGGGTGTTTTTTATTGGTTCAAAATATACAAAAGAACTACTCTTCAGAATCATTCTCCTCGGAATCTTTTTTTCTCCAGTTTTCCCCTGGAGCTAACTCCCATTTTTGCCCTACCAAAAGAGAATTGGTTGACAAAATAACTGCTTGTCTTGTCGCCTCGACTCTATCACAGTCCAATAAGAGCTGAAGAGTTCCATCTTCCTTTTCCTTAACATCTTCCACTACTGGAATCTGATCTATTATTTTTTTCACGAGATTCGCTGTATTCTTTTCTCCCCCAATTCCAAGACGCCGCTTTAATCCTTCAAATGCCATTTTTATAGAAATTAAAATATAATTTTACAAAAGTTTAGGAGGTTAAATACAGAATTTCATGAGCTGGAATTTTTTCAGAATTTACGGAATTATTTTACTAAAG
>JBNKLH010000185.1:0-1812 GCA_050292255.1 Candidatus Altimarinota bacterium
TACAGATCAAAAATCTCTTCCTTGTTGAACTTCGTTTCCAGCTTCAATGCCCAAAATACCTGCTTTAGTTTATAGGAAAAAGAGTGCGCTTCATCTGTCAAAAAAAGCTGTCTCGCTAACTGCATCGTCAAAGTAGAAGCTCCGGAAACAACTCTTTGCGCTTGGAGGTTTTGCTTTGTCGCTCGCAAAAGAGAGCCCACACTCACACCTCTGTGAGATCGAAAATCCTGATCTTCGATACTCGTCACCCATGGCTCAAGAGAAGAAAAATCAGGGGCATGCGCAGAGGAAAAATGCTTTTCGGAAAAAAGAACCTCTCCTTTTTGGTCATAAAAAATCCATTTTTGCTCTACCGGAATATGAAATGGAATGAAAAAAAAGACCACTCCTGCTCCCAAAATCGCCAATAAAAGAAATAAGAAAACTCTCTTTTTCATCTTCTGCAGTCTAATCGAAAAAGAAAAAAGCGGCGAAGATTTCTCTTGCCGCCCTCTCTATTTGAAGCGTAAAAAGTTTCTAGTAGTGGAAGAAATTCACCACTCCTCCCCACGCATTGTATGAGTTTGCGTAGTATGGCGTTGTGTATCCCATTCCAACCCCTTGGTTGATGTAAATTTTGTTTGAAGAAACCACTTTGTTTGCACAGTAATCATTCCCTGTGTTTGATCGGAATCCAGCCCAAACATCGCTTTCATAAAGCCCTTTTACAGTACAGGTCAAAGACCCGTTTTCTGTTTCTTCACAATCCAAGTTTCGTGAATCGTAGTGCCATTCAACACTTCCATTCATAAAGTCTGCTGATCGATTTACATCTGGATAAAATCGAATCATTTCTCCGATTTGGGCATTGATATTTTGTGCCCCTCCCACATATCCTGATCGATCGCTGGTGATGTACGCCGTTTTTGTTTCACATGCCAATTGCATTGGTTTTACAACTGTTCGTCGAGGAACCGCATATCGTGGTTGGCTGTAAGTCCGGATATAAGGACGTCCGTACTTTTGAGTCCAGCTCAATCCATAATTTGGGTAGTGATTGTTGGTTGAATACCGATTGTATCGGCTGTGGTCAGTATGCGTGTGAAAAGAAGACGATGCGTGTGCAGACACCGCTCCAATTCCGACACCCAAAACAACCCCGAGAAGCCCGAGCATGAGAAATGTTTTTTTCATTTTGAAAAAGAAATAAAGAGATAAAAAAAGGACGCTTCACAATGAGGTGACGAAGGACCTGTCAAGCTGTGACAAATCTCCAATCTTCAGAGCGAACGACACTTTGTTTTTATTTTTTGGTACGCAAACATAGAACCGCTTTCTAGCTAGAGTGTCAAAAATTTTTCTGGTTTTGTTATTCTCAGGTCAATATTCTAACGGCCTCATTTGCTCTATCAATCGGAACAAACAAGTGATCGTGATAATAAGCGGCTACTACATTTACACTGATCCCCGCATCTCCCAGTTTTTTAGAAAAAGCCGCGGTAAAACCCACCGCCGCAAGATCAGAATGTACTTCCATCGTAATCCATCCCCACACGCCCTCAAAAGAAAGGTTATGTTCTTCTGCTTCTGATTTTTTCAAAATAAGACTAATTCCTTCCTCTTCCTGAAAAACAAAAAGAGGGTTCACCGTTAGTTGAGAATATTTCTCTGGAGAAACCGTTATATATACATACTCTCCCTCATTCAAGCAAGGGTTCATGAGACTAAGGAGTTCGTCGAGGTTCGAGATGGCTACCATATTTCTCACACGTTAAGAATATGCAGATATCAAAAACTTTTCATCCAAAGATGTCAAAACGTTCTGCGTTTTTT
>JBNKLH010000186.1:0-1810 GCA_050292255.1 Candidatus Altimarinota bacterium
GTGTTATCTGCATCCAAGTAATACAATTTATTATCATCTTTTGGATAGATTTGCGCAGAATCTGTCACAGCCGCCCCTGGAGTTGTCAATTCATGTAATGTCAACGCACCAGATGTACCCCCCAGGATAACCGGCCCAGAAGCCAAGCTCAACCCGTTTGCAAGACTCAAAGAGTAGGTGGCATTCGCATCAACTCCCAACCCCCAGTTGTAATTTGAGGCAGAGTCATCGTACCCAATCCCTTCCAACACAGAAGCAACTCGGTTCCAATCAGAAATAGAGAGATCTTGTCCGATTGATTTTTGAATCGTATTTGTTTCATGGTCATTAAATGAAACAAGAGCCGCAAGAGATACTTGCGCAAAAGCAATCCCAGACAGGGCTGCAAAAACCAAAAACGATCTTTTGGCATTCCGAATTGTGTGTTTTTCACGGATCATTTGAAATAAATTAGAGGACTTCCTGCATATTCTAATATCCAAATGTGACAATGAACAAAGAATTTATATGGATTTTTATGACGATTATGGTATTTATTCTACTTAAGACAGAAAAAAACTTCCTCGCAAATAAGGAAAATCACTTTGACAAGCCAACAAAGAACCAAGTACACTCCACGCGATGGCGCACTTGATTTTTCCATCCCACAAAAGACCTCCTCAATAACAGGACGGCTCTTTTTTTCTATCTCCCCTTTCTCATGAAACACGTCCTTTCGGCCCCGCAATTTTCAAAAGAAGAACTCTTTGAAATTCTTAATCGAGCCAAGGAGATGGAAAAGATTATAGAAAGCGGAGCCTCTGATCTCGCAAAGGGAAAAATCCTGGCCACACTTTTTTATGAGCCCTCTACTCGGACACGACTCAGTTTTGAGACGGCCATGCACCGACTCGGAGGAAGTGTTATCACCGTGAGCGACACCAAGAGCTCATCGGTCAGCAAGGGGGAAACGATTGAAGATACGATTAAAGTTATTTCTGGATACGCAGATGTCATCGCAATGCGATCCAGCGAGATTGGATACGCCGAACGGGCCAGCAAAGTCAGCCGTGTCTCCATTCTAAACGCAGGAGATGGCGCGGGAGAACATCCCACACAAGCACTTCTCGACCTTTTTACGATTTCAAAATATTTCAAATTGGACGAAGAACCGATTCATGTCGTCTTTGTCGGAGACTTGAAATACGGACGAACGGTGCACTCACTGGAAAGAGTTCTCCGAAACTTTAAAAACGTAAAAATCAGCTACGTCGCTCCAAAAAGCCTTCAAATCCCAGAATCACATAGGCACCCTGAAGATGAAACTTATACAGAACTAACCGATGAAATTTTAAAATCGGCAGATGTTCTTTACGACACCCGCGTTCAAGAAGAACGATTTTCCGATCGAGACGAATACTTGCGACTTCGAGACATCTTTATATTGACCAAAGAAAAAGTGCAAAAAATGAAAGATCGAGCTATCCTGCTCCATCCACTACCTCGGGTAAACGAAATTCATCCAGACGTGGATGCACTTCCGCAAGCAAAATACTTTGAACAAGCCCGAAATGGAGTTCCGGTTCGGATGGCGCTGATTGCGAGAGGGCTTGGGATTTAATACAAAAAAATCATGACAAAAATAACAATAGAAAACGTACGCATTATCGACGCAGAGCAAGATTTTATTGGATCTGTGGAAATAGAAAATGGAAAAATCACTTCCGTGCAACCTTCTGATCAAACCATGGCAGACAAAATCCTCATGCCAGGATTTGTCGATCCGCACGTTCATTTCCGGACTCCCGGAATGGAACACAAAGAAACATTT
>JBNKLH010000187.1:0-1809 GCA_050292255.1 Candidatus Altimarinota bacterium
TTAACAACACACAAAATGACAAAAATTTATCTCGGTGCCGATCATGGAGGATTTGAACTCAAAGAAGAAGTAAAACAATTTATCGCTGAAAAATTTTCAGATTTCACCGTAGAAGACCTCGGGACACATAGCGCAGAAAGCGTGGATTATCCAGAGTTTGGAAAGAAAGTAGGGGAGGCCGTAGTAAAGGATAATGGAAGCTTTGGAATTGTTTGCTGTGGATCTGGAGTTGGTATTAGTATCGCAGCCAATAAAGTCTCAGGAATTCGATGTGTATTGGCCAATTCTGTCGAACTCGCCACACTCGGACGCCAACACAACGGCGCACAAGTGCTCGCTATGGGCGGACGAACACAATTCATCAACCCTTGGCAGGAAATCGTCACAGCGTTCCTCACAACAGAAATGGACACGTCTGAACGACATGCTCGTCGACGAGGACAGCTCGGTGGATGTGGGTGCTAGTTTTTAATAATTCCTATGGTCAAAAAGCACGAAATTTTATTTAAAAAAATTAAGGAGGTTCTAAAAAAACACTTTCCCGACAGGCTAATTGAAGCCCAAGACGGTCAACATTTAACGATAAGGGATTCCAATATCTGGATTCAAATGGATTCTGATGAACTCATTATTGGTTATGGAGATGTATGCAATTACTACAATCCTGAACAAAATAACCTAAACCAAGCTGTCGATAGATTTCTTAGTCTACTGACCAAAAGAAAGAAAGTAACAGAATACCTTCGGGGTGAATTTTCCTACAAGTATGAGGTCGTAATAGAACAAAAACATGAAATGTATGAAATGATTGGAACTACAATCAGATGGTTATTTCCTTTTTGGAAAAAAAAGCAGAAAAAAATAACATTCCAAGATAAACTAATAGAACCTTCAAAATTACAAGAAGAAATTGATGATATAAAAAAGAGTATCTAAAAAATAAGAACAAGGCGGCATGCCTTGTCCCTATCTAATCTATTAGCTATCAAATACAAACTACGGCCGCTTTGCGATAACCTTATCCACAAGACCGTATTTCCCATATTTCACGGCGTTATGAGCTAAGATGAAGTTATCTCGATCACAATCATCCACGACTTTGTCGTATTTTTCCCCAGTACATTTTTCAATGATTTCATAGAGTGTTTTCTTGGTTTGGATGATGTGATTTGCGTGAATTTCGATGTCAGACGCTTGTCCTTCTGTTCCTCCCAATGGTTGATGGATCATCACTTCTGAATGAGGGAGAATAAATCGTTTTCCTCGTGCTCCGCTCATAAGGATCATTGCTCCCATACTCGCGGCCATCCCTGTACAGATCGTAGATACGTCTGGTTTGATAAAGTTCATCGTATCAATAATCGCCAATCCCGCGCTCACAGAACCTCCCGGTGAGTTTACGTAGATCGTGATGTCTTTCTTTGGGTCTTCTGATTCGAGAAAGAGCAATTGAGCAATTACCAAATTTGCGACATTCGCATCAATAGCAGTCCCGATAAAGATAATTCGTTCTTTGAGCAATCGAGAGTAGATATCGTACGCTCGTTCTCCTTCGTGTGATTTTTCCACCACAGTCGGAATCAATACAGACCCGCGTGGATCTTTGGCAGAAGCTTGTGAGGTAAACCCAAATGGCATTGTGTGTGTGTTTGTCATGAGAATAAATAATTCAAATCCGGTGTATTATAGCAGAATATATATCAAAAATATAGTTGACCAAATCACGTCAAAGATTGTTTTGTATATAAAAAAAAAGCCCCATCTCGGAGCTTTTCTATTTTCTTTTATTGGATTTAGTTAAACAACCAA
>JBNKLH010000188.1:0-1794 GCA_050292255.1 Candidatus Altimarinota bacterium
GGATAATTTCTTTTTACAATCACTTTCTTGTTTAACAAAAAGATATTTCACACCCCAGAAAAAAGAAAAAATACAGTGACGTTAAGCGTGAATGATTTTTATTCCAATTATGGTTCTTTTCTTGGTCTTGAACCTTTGAGCAAACAAGAAGAGGCCAATAAAATGATAAAAATTTCCGCTGTTCAACGCCCTGTAAAACCTGTAAGAGATATGGTGTTACTCGTTGAAACAACTATTTTTAATCATCGCTTGAAACGGATGGGCAACCGCTCTGCAACACACTTCAATCGAAAACTTTTAGAAGCAATCACAAGGAAAAAAAGAACTTGAAAAAGAAGCTCGAGTCCCTTGCGAAGGTGAAAAATACATCAGGCCTTCATGCCCGTCCTGCAACAACGATTACAAAAATTTTGCAGAATAGAAAAGCAAAAGTTCAATTGACCTATAACGGAAAATCTGTCGATGCTCGTAGCGCGATGGGTATCATCACATTAGCTGCGCCCGAAAACGCTGAGCTCACAATCGAAGTCGAAGGAATAGATGCCAAAGAAACGCTTAATGATCTACTCATAGCCTTTGATAATAAATTCAACGAGGACAAGTAGTTGTGTCGAAGGAAATCCTTGAAGAAATCATCCTAAAGGGTGCTCGGATCAGTGAAGGAATTGCCCTTGGCAACCTTCGCTGTAATCAAGAGCTTCAAGAGGAAATGATCCCAGAGTTTTCCATTCCCCAATCAGAAGTGGAAAAAGAAATTGGCAGATACCGTCACGCCATCCTCTCTAGTCGTGAAGAACTTCAAAAGGTTCAAAATCGCTTAGCAAAAGAAGGGTCCAATGCAGCGAGTTCAATTATGGACACGCACATTCAAATGCTTGACGATCCTTTGATGACAACCGTTATGGAAGCTGAAATACGGCAACAGTTGAAAAATACCGAAATCGTTTTCCATTCCGTGATGACAGATTATGAAAAAGAATTTTCGAAAATTAAGGACACTTTTTTTAAACAACGTCTCATCGATGTCAAAGACCTTTCAAAACGCATCTTGCGTCATCTCCATTCAAGAAAACCATTAGAAACAAAAGAAAGTCCTGCAAACTCTATTGTTTTTGTTAAAGAACTGATCCCATCCACTGCAGCTCAAGCATCAAAACGGCAGATCAAAGGATTTATCACTGAGATTGGGGGAACAACTTCCCATGCAGCCCTCATTGCCCGTTCAAAAAAGATTCCCTACGTAGCCAATATTACCATCGATATCCTTCACTCTCATCAAGGCTCACTCACAATCATTGATGGGAAAACAGGACTGATCATTATTAACCCAAGCGATACAACCCTTGAAAAATATGACAAAAAACTGAAAAATGCCAATCGAAAAGAACAGAAAAAAGTCCACGCTTTAAATCATGAAACAAAGACTGCTGATGGCGTTAAAGTGGAAGTGCTGGCAAACATCGACAATTTTTCAGATCTCGATCTGTTAGCTCCCTACAATGTTGAAGGGATTGGCCTTTGCCGCTCCGAGTTCCTCTTTTTCGGCAAACAACTCCAAACATTTTCCGAAGAGGATCAATTCGCGCTGTATCGACAGGTCATGGAAAAATCGAAAGGACTGCGCGTTGTTTTCCGGACTTTAGATATTGGGGGAGATAAGAGGACCAACATTAACCGGTATGATTCTGAACCAAATCCCGCCTTAGGGTGTCGTGGCATTCGATTCTTACTGCGTCATCGCGACATTTTTGCAAAACAACTAAGGGCGCTTCTTCGCGCTGGTCTTAATCGGGA
>JBNKLH010000189.1:0-1789 GCA_050292255.1 Candidatus Altimarinota bacterium
CTTGATCTACATCATCAGGAAGGAGATCTTGAACCGTTACTTTCATATCATTGATCCGCGTGTTCAATTCTGATCGCGCATCATACCATCCCTCCACGAGAGATTTCACTCCCATTCCGATATGTTTTAACTGCAGTTCCTTTTCCAATTCATCCGGCTCTCTTTCGAGCCCAGCGAGTTGTTGACGAAGGTCTGTAAATCCATTCTTAAATGGACTCGTAATATTTCTCACCGCCAACAAATCCCCTTGCGTTTGCAAGGCCATCTCTGTCATGACCTCTTTTCCTGGCTTATAGATTTTCTTTCCTTTTTCGTCGGTATAGTATCCCCCATTTTGATAGATTTCGCTTCTCACTTGAAAGGCTTCATCTAATTGATCTGCTTCTTCGACATATTTTTTCTTTACCTCTGGGTCAGAAGTCGTCCAAATTTTATCCCGTATTTTATCAACGAAGGCTTTATGCACTTCATGAGACTCTTCAATGTTTTGTATATTTTGTTGTTTTTCTTTTTTATAGTCTACAAAACGGTTTTCAACGGCTTCAATATCTTTTGTTTTCCAAAGTCCAGAATGAACCCGTCGCCATCCCGCAACAAAATCATCCCTATTTTCTTCTCCAATACGAGAGATGATTCGATCAAAAATTTCTTCTTGGAAATGAGACACGGCCCCAAATATAATCTGCCCAACTTCTTGTGGAGATGGAAATTCAGCTCGCAAGTCGAGCCCTCGTTCCTTTAGTTTTGCTTCCAAATTTTTCTTTGAAAGGATTTCATCGAGCTTTTCATAAATCGCTGAAAACTTATCCTCCCCTTCTCCTATAGCGGGCAAATCTGCCCCTTGGATGATATCTCCCAAAACAGATTGAAATTTCCCCCGAAGAGATTTGATTTTTCCAAACTCAGGGAGTTTTTCAAAAAGAGGTTGATCTTTTCGTTTTGCACTCTTGAGATCTTCTTCAAATTCATCATTCCAAAGAACCTCCATATCAGCCGCGGTGAGCTGACGATTCAGAAGACGATTCGATAGCTGTTCAAAATATTTTGATTGGACTCTGTTGGCGATTGATTTCCCGTTTTGAAATATATTTCGGTACTCTTGAATCGCAGATTTTTCATCCTCCTTTTTTTCTGACAATCCTTCCAATTCTTGTATCTTATCTTTCACTTCTTTGATTTCGGCAGCATTTCGTTTGTCGAGAGCAAAGTTTGCTCTTGCCTTTTCCTGAACGAGCGTCTGTTCTTGTGCTCGTTTCAAAACCCGGTCACAGTGATCATAAAAATCTGTAAGAACCTTAAGCTCCTTCCGATCAGATCGTTTCAATACAACCCTTTGATTGAAGAAATTAAAAATATCTTGGACCACAGAGATTCGCTCCTCTTCTGTATCAGCTCTTTTTATTTCTGCCACATGATCTTCTGAGAAAAATTCTTCAAAAAGACGCTTTTTATTTTTCCACTCAAGTAAGTCCGCACTATCTCCACCCCCTTGTAATGGGTTTGCTGGAGCGGTTCGGATCTTTTCATCAATAAACTCTGAAAGAGAGTTAAGCATAGATTGAAAAGCCGTCACAGAGGCGCTTTCTTCTTGGATATTATCAGCCCAAAATTGATTCACAATATCATTTCGTGAAGTCTGAGCTTCTTTGTATTTTATTACATTTTCATCGTCAGAATGGTCTTCAATGTACTTTTCAACCGGCTGACGCAATTCTTCTAATCGTTTTTTTAGACGATCAATTTTCTTCTTTTCTCCTTCCAGATTATCCCATTTTTTCTCATCGATTTC
>JBNKLH010000190.1:0-1754 GCA_050292255.1 Candidatus Altimarinota bacterium
ATCAAAATATGGAACCAGAAAACAACTTCGAATTCGAAAAAAAGCGGGAAGAAAAACAAAATGGTTTTATGAAAAACACATCACTTTCCGTTAAATTAAGAACTTTAAAGACTGCAGATGAGAACCCTCGATTAATATTAGAATCTCCACTTTCTGTTTGTTATTCTATCACTGATAAATGTGACCGAATATGTCCTCACTGCATGTCAAATAGTAGAATGGATTCTTTTGGAGGACTTTCCACTGAACGCACCAAAGAACTCTTTGAACGATTAAGAAATTCTGGCGTTCTTCGCTTTGATATTGTTGGAGGAGAACCATTTTTAAGAAAAGACATACTAGAAATAATTGAATATGCAGTAAAAGAATTGGGTCTTGAAATTACAGTTACATCCCATGGTGGTCGTATAAATGAAGAAGTTGCAAAAAAAATGAAAGAGCTCGGCGTTGATATCCAAATAAGTATAGATGGATCTGAAGAGATAAATGATTCACTCCGAGGGAAAAAAAGTTATCAAAAAGCAATCAATGCACTTGAATTACTTAAAAAACATGGAGTAAAAACAAGGATTAGCCACACAGTACAAAAGAAAAACCAAGATGAATTGAGTCATATCTTGGAAATCGCAAAGAAATTTAATTCTGAATGTGTCTATGTAAATACAGTTGCCGCTCACGGGAGAGGCGACGAAATCCGAAATCAAATATGTTTAGACAATGAAGAAGTTATCCAACTTCGAAATCGTGTTCTCAAGATTTGTGAAATATCTCCCAAAAATGAAGAACTACTTGAAATGAAACGCTCAGAGCGTGCTACAATTTTTATTAGTGCAAAAGGAGATTTTGTCTCGCAAGGAGTTTCAGAAGAAGATAATTCACTTCTGGGAAATATTTTCAAAGATGACATACATGAAATGTGGAGCAATGCAAATATTGACCATAGCATTCACCTTCTTCAGTATTTGCAACATCCATTGCTTTACAAGTAATATTTGTACAATGAACGTATTTAAAATTGTACAAGACTCAGCTCAACAAAAGACCGGCGTATTCTCATTTGCGGATACTCCTATCTTGGAGCATGAAGGAACGGTTTATGCGTACTACGATAATAAATTCTTGTATCCAGTTTTGCCAGAATCAGCCTCCTTTTGGATACCAGAAAATATCATCGGGGTCATGGGAGAAAAAAGTATCATAGAAAAATTTCTCGAAAAATATCCCCAAAAAATCGTGATGCAGAAGGATTTTTATATCCTCGAAAAAACAGAGGCATTTCAAGAAATATCTATTCCAGAGAATGTAGAGATTAAGCCCATAACAACTGATATTGAAATATCAGAGTCCGCCTTTCTCACAAAAAAATTCCTCGAAGAAGAAACGGGAAATACAACTCTCGATGAAGAAAAAATAAAGAAAGGGATTGAACAAACAAAAAATGAACTTATTCGAGTTGTATTAAAGCATAGAGGTCGAACGGTTGGAATCGTACATTCAAACTTTCACACAGCTGACGAAGCGATGGTCAATATGCTTTACATACATCCAGATCACAGAGGGCAAGGCTATGGAAAACTTCTCTTTCACTGGTATGTGCGATTATTGCTTGAAAAAAGTGAGCATGTGTCACTATTTGTGTCTTCGGACAATGCTCGAGCCAAAAGTATCTATGAGAAACAAGGATTCGTAAAAAGGGAGTTTCCAAAAAAAAATTTGAGGAATGAGTTTCCAATTTGTTGGAATGAACATCATCA
>JBNKLH010000191.1:0-1747 GCA_050292255.1 Candidatus Altimarinota bacterium
TGCTCCGGTGGGTCTTTTTTTATACCGGGAGATCCCCTGAAGATGGGAATTTTTCCAAACTCTTGGCGAGCAACTTACAGATCTGGAGGTTGGTAATCAATGGAATATTCGCATCGATCGCCGCTCGTCGGATCAAGTATCCGTCCGTCACTTCTTCGTGACTGAATTTGTTTGATGTATTGATCACCATTGAGACTTGTTTGTCATGGATGAGATCGTACACGTTCGGATGTTTTTCCGTAGAAATTTTATGGACCGTGTCGCACTTCACTCCGTTTTCGTTCAAGAAATTCGCTGTCCCTTCTGTCCCCACAAAAGTAAATCCGAGGCTTTCCAACTTTTTGGCAATCGATACAAAATGTACTTTATCCTTGAGATTCCCAATAGTCACCAGCACCTTTGAACCGGGTTTGGGAACTACAAATCCAACCGAGATCAAACTCTTCAAGAAGGCTTCCTCAACCGTATCTCCAAAACACGCCACCTCTCCTGTCGAGCTCATTTCTACTCCGAGCACAGGATCGGCCCCCTTGAGTCGAGAGAAAGAAAACTGAGCCGCCTTCACTCCTACTTTTTGAATTTCGAGGAGATTCTTTTCTTGGGGTTCGAGCTTTTCGCCGACAAATACTCGGGTCGCGAGTTCGATAAAGTTTTGTCCGAATACTTTAGAGATGAATGGGAATGTCCGACTTGATCGGAGATTACATTCGATGATTTTTAACTCGTTTTCTCGTGCCAAAAACTGGATGTTGAAGGGTCCAGAGATGTTTAGTTCTTTGGCTAATTTCAAGGCTGTCTGTCGCACTCGTCTGATCGTTTCGAGGTACAAATTTTGTGGAGGCAATACGATCGTCGCGTCTCCCGAGTGCACTCCGGCGTTTTCGACGTGTTCTGAAATCGCAGAACAGATAATCTCTCCGTCTTGCGCCACTCCGTCGAATTCGATTTCTTTGGCATTGCTTTCAAATTTTGAAATCACCACAGAGGCATGAGTCGTCCCAACCGCTTTTTCGAGGAATTCGAGCAACATGTCTTCGGTCGAAGCCACGGCCATCGCCGCTCCAGAAAGCACAAATGACGGACGAACCAACACGGGATATCCCACTTCATTAGCAAATTCGATCGCGTCTTTTTGTTTTTCAAAACTTGCCCATCGGGGTTGATCAATCTCCAGGTCATCACAAAGCTGAGAAAATTTCGCGCGGTCTTCACATCGATCGATAGACTCTACCGACGTTCCCAAGAGAGGCACGCCTTCGTCATGCAAACGTTGCACCATGTTTTGGGCGATCTGTCCCCCGGTGCTAAATATCACACCATCTGGTTTTTCTTTATCACAAATATCTAATACTCGTTCTTCGGAAAGTTCTTCGAAGTAGAGTCGATCACATTCATCGAAGTCTGTGGAAACTGTTTCTGGATTTGAGTTGATAAAAACCGTTTCGTACCCGAGCTTCCGCAATGTCCGCAATACCTGCACTCCACACCAGTCAAACTCTACTGAACTTCCGATTGAATAAGGACCTGAACCGATAATGAGAATTTTCTTTTTTGACATCGGAGAGATTTTAGCAAAAGCAGACGGGAAGACAAATTTTGATATATTTTTATAACACCCCCTTACCCCCTCTTAAACTAAGCGGGAGAATACAAATAATGTATAATCAATACATGTGGTACATCTACATCCTCGAATGCGCTGACGGAACTTTTTATACCGGGATCACCACCGATATCGAAAAACGTC
>JBNKLH010000192.1:0-1688 GCA_050292255.1 Candidatus Altimarinota bacterium
GGCACATCACCATTGGTTTGATATGTATGGTAATATGCGACTTGCGACGCGATTGGAGATGTTTGATCATCCGTATTTTTCTGATCTGATTGCATTGCATCGGGCAGATCTCTTGGGCTGTATTCCTCAAGATCCAGGGTCTCGGAAGGTTGATTTGGATCGCTTGGAAACGATCGAACACGACATTCGATTTGCGAAAGAAAAGAAAATCCTTCCTTCACAAAAAAAGGAACTCCTCTCTGGAAAGGAGATTATGGATGTTTTGAATCTTTCTCCTGGAGAACAAGTCGGACAGATAAAAAAATCTCTGCGGGAAGCTCAACTAGAAGGGGAAATTCACACAAAAGAAGAAGCCATAAAGTGGCTAAATAAGTAGGTAATAATCCTGTCTTCTACGCCATGGCGGTCTCGCAGTGGCTGAAAAAGGGTTTTAGGGCATTACTTTGTTCTTTTTCTGCAGCGAGAATCAAGAGATAGAGGTTGGTAGCAAGTCCAAATATGATATTGAAAAGCAAGGCTCCTTTTTTGCTTTCATTGAGGTCAAAAGCAATATCTCTCAGGTATTCTCGGAGCTTTTGAATGCTGTCTTTGTTGGCTTTTGAGACTGTTGTAAGTTCTACAATATTGGCTCCTTTGAAATCTGCAATTTTTGAAAGATACTTTTTGAGTTCGTTTTTTTTCTGCAATGTGGGCGTATCCATGATAGCCGTCATATCTTCAGAAAGAAGGTCTACCAAAAAAGAAATAACCTCTTTTTTAAATGGGTAGTAGTTTTGTAAAGCAATGTTGTCGATCTTATATCGAGGGTCTGGGTGTTTTTTCCCTGTGTATTTTTCAACAACATCAAAGAGTGGTTCAAAATCTTTCAAGGTCACTTTCTTTCGAGCCATTCGTATAGAATTATTAGTTTTTGACGCCTGCAAATTTTAACGTAAAAAGGCTTAAAAATCAAATTTCTTCTGGATAAAATAAAGAGGTATTACCCTTTTATAACCCATCGTCGATATAGCTCTTCGACTTTTTTACTGGCCGCACGAAGAAGATCTCCCAATACTTCTTGAATATGTCGGATTTCACGCACAACTTCTTCTAGCTTTGAAGCAGAAAAATTCCGAGAATTAATAATCTTTTCGGCTTTTTTTATAAGCTTTTTTTGTTCTCGACGAAGTTCTCGCTCTATTCGTGCACGTTGAACTTTGGTACTCGGGATTTTTGCTTCTTTCTTTGTTTTTTGGCTTCCGAGGATTCCGGATATTTTTCCGGAAATATCAAAGAGAGAAGAGTCTTTTTTGTCTTCTTTTTTCCCTTTTGATTTGGTAGAGGTGGGGATGTTTTCTCCGACTGTTTGAGAGACTTTTTCGGATAGTTTTGAGGCTTCTACCAGGTTATCAACCTCCTGCATATCAAGATTCTCCGCCCCGAGCTGTGCTTCGAGGTGTTCAGTTTGTTTTTGTTGGAGAGGTTTTCCCATTCGGGGAGAGTGGAGTAGTTATTTCAGATTCATCGAATCGTCTCATTATACCGCATTATGAGCTTTTTAGCAATAATTCTTTGTGTTCGGCGACGTCGTGGACTCGGACGATGTCGGCTCCCCAGGCCACCGCCAGTGTCATGCCGGCCAGCGATGCGGGGAGGCGCTCCGAGGGTGCCGCACCACAGAGATGGCCGGTGAGAGACTTGCGGGAGAG
>JBNKLH010000193.1:0-1661 GCA_050292255.1 Candidatus Altimarinota bacterium
TAGAGCAGACCGTCATCTACCAAATGCTTAATCGCTTGCCTCACAGTCATCCGACTGACAGCAAAGAAAGCTGCAAGCTCTCGTTCCGATGGTATTTGCTCTGATGGTTTATATTCACCTTGTTTGATTTTTTCTTGCATTATTTTTTATTTAACATTTTTCACAAAAAAGTCAACACTCATTCTCACAAAAACACGCATCAGATCATTCATTTTCCTTATTTAGAAAGAGAGTTTCACCCTTGAATTTCTCCCCTAAATCTGCTATAATGCTGAGATTTATTTGGATCTCAGATGAACAAAAAACAAAACAAAAAATGGATTCTATTGCTCGCTGCCGCGACAGGAACGCTCGCAGGAGCGACCGCCAGTGCATTACTATGGGCAAAAAACAAAAAAAAGAAGCGAACATTTCATAACAAAATCCTCTCAAGCTCTACCGAAGGGATCGGATCTATCAAGTTCCACAAAGCACGAGTCGGACATCACCACGACTTTCAATGGCGAAGATTTCTCACAGAACAACCAACCGTCATCGTTATCCTTATTTTGCTTTTGCTCAGCATTATTTTTCAAAGTTCGATCCAAAAATATTCTGTTTTCTTCAAAGCCAGTTTGCTGGAAATCCAACACGCAGCCTTTGATGGGACCGTGCATCCGATCGAAAAAGTTCCGAACTGGGTCGCGCTCACCGACGCCGAACGGAAAATGCGATACGACCAAATCCCGGCTTCTAAATTCATTTCGACACCAGAATACAATCTGGCAAAAATGAAAGCCGGAATGACCTGGAAAGCCGATAACGAAGAAGAACGAAATACGTTCATCACCTACCCGGTTCCCTACATGGGAAACTACAAACTCGATGCCAGCGAAAACTCTGGATCTCACCTCGGGGTAGACTTCAAAATACCAGTAGGGACACCGATTCATGCGATTGCAAACGGAATTGTCACGAAAGCCGAAAATCAAGCCACCGGTTTTGGACTTCATGTAGTGGTCGCCCATATGGGGATCCCCGATCCAGATCAACCCGGAAAAACAACGACTTTGTATTCTGCCTACGCACACTTGTCTGAAATCAAAGCCAGCGTTGGACAAGAGGTAAAGAAAGGAGATATCATTGGGTATTCTGGACAAACTGGAATGGCAACAGCTCCCCACCTTCATTTCCAAATCGATACCAAAGATGCCCCATTTCACCCTTATTGGCCGTTTTCTTGGAGTGATCTCCAAGCCCGAAGTATCAATTCTTACTTCGATGGAGTGAAATACGGAGTCGGAAAAGAAGTTGCGCTCAAATACACGGTTCATCCGATCAACCTTTACAATGAGCTTGCTCACTATCAAGCCGACACACCAAGTGAAAACGAACGACTCGTAGCCGCCGCATGGAGCTCTGATCAAGAAGCCGTCGATGACGTTCCTTCTGCCATGGAGGACCTCAAAGAAACCCTAGCACAAGACGAAGAAAAAGTGGAAACACCAGTAGTAGAAGAATCTCCCGTCGCAGAAGAAAAACCGGTTGAAGTCACGATGACCGAAACTCGACGATCTCATCGAGATCAGCCTGCCGAATTCAAAGTCGGAAATCGAACTTTCGTCCCAGGAACAGAAAAGAAAATCAACTTCTGGGCGGACGATGAAACCTTCGAAAAAAGC
>JBNKLH010000194.1:0-1625 GCA_050292255.1 Candidatus Altimarinota bacterium
TTTTCATTTACTGCATCTGAAAAATGCGTGAGTGCGAATTCAGCAATCACTTCACAGGCTGATGAAGCCGCGGCATTGACCATATTTACTTTTCCAAAGAATTCATTCGATGGATTTGCAGAAATGTTGATAGAGGTAGTTTCTGAGAATAATTCTGGGTTTTCCTCAAAGATATTTCCGCAGTCTTCAAATGAGTCAGCACCTACAGTGATAATAAGATCAAAATCTTCGGTGTGTTTTTTGAAGCTAATGTCTTCCGCAGAGAGCATATTTCCGTCTGTTGAAATCACCAACTCAAAAGAGTTGTCTCGAGGAACAGATTGGATGTTTTTGATGTTACTTTTTTGGGTTGAGATCACGACCACAAAGTCGTTTTCTTTTCCGATTCGATGTCCAACGACATGGTTATTTGGCAAAAACTTTAGGTTTTCGGGGATAGATTCTGGGGCTACGGCGCGTACTTCTTTTCCGAGCTTTTTGAGGAGTGAAAAAATTCCAATGACTCCAGCAGCAGAATCAGAAGACCATTTTTCAGGTCCGATAACGAGAATGCTTTTGGCGTGCTCGATGAGTTGTTTCGTTTGAGTCGCAGGCGAGTTGTTCATAAGTTTTTGACAAAATGACAAGATGTTATTTTATATTAATTTATGTATTTTGTCAATAAAAATGACTGAGAAAATTGATTGATTTTAAAAGCCTCCCTTGTGAAAGGGAGGTGTTTCGAGATAAATCGAGAAACGGAGGGATTTATTCCAAATAAAATCCACCTCTTTTTCCCTTTCTCAAGGGGGATGTAAGCCCTACTTAAAATTATTCAAATGCTGCAATGAAGATTCGGCTTGTTGGAGCTGTGTGATATCGAGAGAATTTCCGCAATTTTTGCAGAACTTTGCGTCATGATCGTGATGCGGATAGTGGCAAATGGTACATGTATGTAGTCGTTTCCCAAAGAAGTGGTCGATAAATACTTTCGTGAGAATAGCGGTGAGGAGAGCCACGGTTGCAATTCCGAGCATCATAATGATACCTCCAACGATTTTCCCTCCCATGGTAATCGGAACCATGTCTCCGTATCCCACATTTGAAATCGTTACAACAGCCCACCAAATGGCGTCTCCAATGTGATCAAACTGAGGATTGTTTCCATATTCAAATCCAAATACGGCTAAAGATCCCATTGATAAGACGACGATAAAAGCTCCCCAGAAGATCTGGAGTTCTTTGTGGTAGTACCGGAAAGATTGTAAAAATCGACTAATAAGGTCTGATTGTCGGATAAATTTCAAAAGTTGTAATGTTCGGAGTACCCGAAATCCTCGTAAAAAGGCGAGATTTCCGAAGTGTCCGAAGATTGGCAAGATTACAAAAAGATCTACGAGTCCGAGGGGCGAAAAGATAAATCGCGATTTGTTTGGCGCAATGAGAATTCGCAATAAATATTCAACGGTAAAGAAGATCAAAACTCCAATATCAATCTTTCGAAAAAGATCATGATAAGCCGCGAGGCTTTCTATATGTTCACCGACAAATACGGCGATAGAGGTAAGGATGATACAAACCAAAAGTCCTCCGAAAAATTTCCCAGCACGAGATTCGTGATGTTCAAAGAGATCGAGGAGTGTGGC
>JBNKLH010000195.1:0-1603 GCA_050292255.1 Candidatus Altimarinota bacterium
TCCAGGATTCACATCTCGAACGACTTCGTAGCCAAGTGTTTTGATCGCCACATCTTCGGATGCGGTGATCCATTCTGTCCCGTGTGTGGTTTCTCGTTTTCCGAGGACGAGTGGGCGGATCCCATATGGATCCCGGAAAGTAAACATTCCCGCTCCATCGATCAAGGTGATGATAGAGTAGGCTCCTGTGACAAGCTTCATAAGCTTTGTCGTCGCAGTGAAAAGAATCTCTTCAATCTCCCCATTCGGGTTTTTCTTCATGGCTTGATAGATCTTGTCGGCAAATACATTCAACAAAACTTCAGTATCAGAGTCTGTCCGAAGGTGTCGTCGATATGTTTTTTGGACTCGTTCTTTCAATTCTTCAGTATTTGTAAGATTTCCGTTGTGAATCAAAAAAATCCCCAGAGGGGCATTTACGAAAAAAGGTTGAGCTTCGTTTACGTCTGTGAAAGTTCCGCAGGTCGTGTATCGGCAATGTCCGAGTCCAAAGCGTCCACGAAGACTACTAATATCATCTTGACCAAAGACATCCTGAACGAGTCCTGCTCCGCGACGATCATGGAACTTATGTCCATCTAACGTCACAATTCCCGCAGAGTCTTGTCCACGGTGTTGTAATACTAAGAGGCCGTCGTAGATATCTAGGACAACGTCTGCTTTTGCTCTCGCGATACCGATGATTCCGCACATAAAGAAATGGTGAGAAATGGTAATACGGGCGCAGTTTAAGGGAGTTTTACTTTTTGCGCAAATTTTAGGGCATGGGTTTTTAGTGTCTTTTTTGAGGGAAATAAAAAGAGTAGGCGTTATACCTACTCTTTCTTTTTTTAACTTTAGAGCCCGTTTTTATTTCGCTTCGTCTGCACCTGCTGAAGCCGGTGTGATTTCCACAGATGTTCCCATAAGTTTCATCAATTTATCAAAGGCAAATGAGATAGTTGCATCTTTGTTTGGAAGGGGTTTGATAGTGTATGTTCGTTGTGTTTCTCCGTCACCAGCAGTGATGATCAATTTGTAATCTCGTCCGATTTTTCCGTCTGCAATTGTTTTTCCATCAGCTTCAAATACTTCCATAGTTGCTTCTGGTGGCAAAATTACCAATTTTTTGAAGTCCTCGATCAACATCCCGTAAGCAACTTGGTCGATTACTTTTGTTGTTTGATCGATATTTCCTCCTCGGAAAGCAATTTTTGTTTCCGTGCTTGCTTCTACCAAAAGAGTGTATGTTTTTGTGGTTACTCCGTCTTCGGCGGTAACGACCAATTTGTATCCTTTTTGAAGATCTTTGGCTTGTGTTGATCCGTCTTCTTCGTAGATCATAAAAGTAGCTCCTTCTGCAGGTGTGATAGCAGATTTGAAGGCAGCGAGAGTCGTCCCGTATGGAATTCCTGAGATGGTGTTAAGCTGATTGTTTACGTAGTCATCAGCGGCTGAAACAGGTGTTGCGAGAAATCCAAAAGCGAGGATGAACGCCGCAAATAAACTCAATTTTTTCATGATGAAAGGGGCTAAAAAATGCACATTGTTTTTATCAGAATGAAGTGCGAAATCAAGGGCGATGACCTTGAAAAGAGTGAGTGGTTGTGTTGTATATACTTGA
>JBNKLH010000196.1:0-1603 GCA_050292255.1 Candidatus Altimarinota bacterium
AGAGCAGATCGCCCACGACCTGAGAAACTACATCTTTGCGGTTAACTTCGAAAATGACACTGAGGTTGATTGTCCCTATACCGGGGATCGGATTATAATTGGAGATGACTTTTTCGCTCCGATTGAAGCCCATTTAATTTCGGAGGGCGCTTATCAGTCACAACGGTTAGTTTTCCGAAAGGGGGTTCAAAAAGAGTACGCCAGCAACACCCTGACGCAAGAATTGAGGGTTGAAGACAAAGATCTTTCAGAGACGAAACTGTACCGGGATCTTTATGAGCGCTACGTCCACCATCTCAAAGAGAAAGTCCTTGAGCCTTTCCTCAAAAATAATAATTTTCGTTGGGCAATCAAGGATTTTGGCCATGAAAACTTCAAAACCTACGACAATCGAATTCGCAACGATGTGACTTTTCTGATGGATAATCTTTGCGAAAAATTCAACTATTCCAAGCTGGGAGCAAAAGAGGTCTGCATCTATCTGATTGATAATGAACTGGAACAGGAATTTTCAGAGTAGGTATTTAACCTGGGAGCCCTTTTTGCCCCATAGCTACGGCTATGAGCCTGCAAACGAGTCAAAATCTGTTCTCAAACCTCCGAATTTTCGTTACGCCCCGCATAGTCCGACAGGCTCTAGAAACAGCCGATGAATCACTAAAGTCCTGACAAGCTTTTGACGTACCTGGAAAAACTTCTCAGCATCAATAAGGTGACCACAATTTTTTCTATTCCCCGATGCACGCCAGTATCTTACCTGCCGTTTCTAGGTTTAATATTTCGTGTTTTCCGTGGATCCAAAAGCCTTGGGTAGTCATCCTATTTCATTTCGAATAACATTAGACGGTTTCTTTTTCGCCCTAGTCTTCATGCCTGCCCCAAAAAGCTCTCCTTTTTTGCAAATTTGCAAAAAAATCTAAAGAGCGTTTCAACAATGCAAAATCTTGTTTCCATTTCAATTAATCCGAAAACATTTTCCCCGTAAAACCAGAAAAATAGAGGTATTTCAGCAAAAACAAGGTTCTACTCCAACTAGAAAATCTTTTCAGATCGGAAATATTTTTTGCACTTCTGCGAAAAATCGCCTTTTTGTTTAAAATCGATAAAACCATAACTACCTGTAATTAAAAAATAAATTATTTTTTAAATTGGTATGTAGATTGCGATAAGGAAAGAAGCATAGAGCTATTTAGCCAGGGAGGAAACCATGCCGATATGTCCTTATTTTGATCAAGATGAAAATTTCTGTGATGTAGGTGAAGATTATATTTCTCCATATGATGTCGTTGCCATGTCCCACTATTGTTCTTCACGTTATCGGGAATGTGAAAAGTTCGACAGCTTGTCCAAAAGTCACCCGGAAGTTTTAGAAAAACTGGATTACAGGATTGAACCTCTGAAAGAATCGGTTTTGGTGTCCCCGATTTCACAAGAGGTGCGTCCTCATGTGAACTCAACTCCTCTTAAAATAAAATTCAACAATAAATGGCCATTATCTCATCGCATTAAACTCATGATGACTCGTTGTAATTCCAATCAGTTTGATTCCGCACACACCGATGAGTTCGAATTTTCGACTGCGGAGCCATCAACCAAGGAGAGT
>JBNKLH010000197.1:0-1581 GCA_050292255.1 Candidatus Altimarinota bacterium
ACAGATAAAAAAACGGTATTGATTACCGGCGCTGATGGGCAGCTGGGCTATGAACTGCAGAAGTCTGCACCGGCACATATTAATATTATCGCTACCGATGTTAACACACTGGATATTACCCGTAGCCGTCAGATCAGCCTGGCACTGGAAGAGTATCAGCCGGACTGCATCATTAATGGTGCCGCCTATACCGCCGTCGATCAAGCCGAATCGGAGCCAGAACTCTGCCGACAACTGAATGTTGAAGCGGTAGAGAAAATTCTCGAATACAAGATCTCCATCGTCCATTTTTCAAGCGATTATGTTTTCAACGCTCCAGAAAATATTGAGATTCAAGAAGACTATCCGAGAGAAGCTTTAAACGTATACGGACAGAGCAAAATTAAAGCCGAAGAAGCTTTGGAACAATCTAATATCGATTGGTGGAATATCCGGACTACATGGCTTTTTGGGAAACACGGAAAGAATTTCATTTCCACAATTTTAAATCGTGTAGCGGAAGATCCACATCTTCCGATACAAATCGTCGACAACGAAATTGGTCGCCCCACTTCAGCCAAAGATCTCGCAGAATTTGTTACGAAATAGTTCATTCTAAACTCTCAAGAAATCGGACACTATCATCTTCAGAATCAGGGAATCCTGGTTAATTGGGCCCAGTTAGCGGAATATGTACTACACGGTAAAGACGTAACTAATCACGTCTCTACAAAAATACAAAAAATCAAATCTGCAGGCCTCAATCGCCCAGCCAAACGACCGAAAAACTCCGTCCTCAAAAACACAAAGCTCGACATAAACCTACGCGATTGGAAAGAGGCTGTACTTGAATTCTTGAACAAACAATAAACACAAGTCGGCATTGTGGAAAAAACGGAAACGTATTTACATTTCTTCTGAAGCGCTTGATTTTTGCGCCTCAATATCCGCAATAATCTCATCCGAAATCCGAGAAAAACTCACCGGTCGAAGTAACGGAGTAATTCGATTTCCGGTATGTTTTCGGAGGAAAAGCCCCAGAAGCGGTTCTGCCCGGACACCACGGAAGTTTTCTTCGATGAAATAATCCTCATAGGTGAGTGAATCCCCCGGTTGCATCTTTGCTGAAATCTTAATTCCTAAAATCTTCTCCACAAAAGGCTGCTCAAAATCATGAATTTTCCCATATTGATCCTCCAAGATCTGACGAATAGTCGTTTCTCTCTCAATTTTATTTTCAATGACAAATGATTTTTTCCCCGCCACAAATGAAACATGTGATTGAGGGAGAACGTTTTTATGCTGCGCCAAAAAAGGTTTCCAAGATGAATAGTGATATACCCACCCAATCACTCCAATGGGATATTCTTGCGTATTTAACACGTCATACAACTGCTCAAAATGTCGGATACGGTCCGTGTAATGAGCGAGAGACAAATTTACATCTCGAGAAAATTCTGTTTCTGCCAGTTTCCACTGCATAGCAAGAAAATCCATATTTTCAGGCTTTATCTGCATCGTCCACGCATCCCCAAACATCATGCGACCAAATCGAGCCAAAAACATCCGATTTACAAACTTCGCACATTCATCCTCTCCTGG
>JBNKLH010000198.1:0-1573 GCA_050292255.1 Candidatus Altimarinota bacterium
TTCCGTTCACAGGAAGATTCATATCCGAAAGAAGTTTCTGAACCCGATCTTTCATCTCTCCGGCGGCTTTGTTCGTAAATGTAACGGCTAATATTTCTGACGCAGGAGTTCCGTTTGCAATAAGATGTGCGATTCGATGCGTGAGGGTTTTGGTTTTTCCGCTTCCCGCTCCAGCCAATATTAATAAAGGCCCAGATAGAACTTCTGCGGCTTCGCGTTGGTGCGGATTGAGGGAACTGAGGAGATCAGACATAATTTTTGATAGCAAATGTTTTGGAATGAGATTTTAGGGGGGATTTGATTTGTTTTCAATTTTTTTCATTTTTTTGATTTCCCCCTTTATTTTCTGGCAAAATATGGTCTGGAAAAAAGCCAGGCAAAAAAAGGTTGACAAAGTTCTTTTGGAAGCTAAAATCCGACGGCTTTTCTTCACCTTATTTATGTCGAGAGATGATGACAAAATCGAGCTCGAAGGGGTTGTAGAGCAGGCTTTGCCAGGCGGCGAATTCTTGCTTCACCTTTCAACAGAAGGCTTTGAGGGCCATGAGTTGCGAGCGCGATTGTCTGGGAAAATGCGAATGCATTACATCCGAATCGTCCCAGGAGATAAAGTGAAGGTACAGGTTTCACCGAGTAACCTAGATCTCGGTCTTATTACTTTCCGTCAAAGATAACATCATGAAAGTTCGAGCATCAGTTAAGAAAATGTGTAAAGCGTGTCGTATTGTGCGACGGAAAGGAGTCGTGCGTGTGATTTGTAAGAATCCACAGACACAGTCAAAACATAAACAACGACAAGGTTAATTAATTTATTTCATACATGCGTATTGCAGGAGTATCCATTCCACCAGAAAAACGATTGATTATTTCTCTCCAGTATATTGCGGGAGTAGGACCAAAACGAGCAGAGCTCGTATGTGAAAAAGCAAAATTGGACCGAAGTGTTCGTGTAAAAGACCTCACGACTGAGCAAGAACAAAGCTTGCGAGAAGTGTTGGCTTCTTTTGAATGGGTGCTTGAGGCTGATTTGCGACGACAAGTTTCACAAGACGTAAAACGATTACAAGATATCGGTTCATACCGAGGGTTCCGTCATCGACGACGGCTTCCGGTCCGAGGACAACGGACAAAAACAAATGCACGGACACGAAAAGGGAAGACCAAAGTGGCTGTTGCAGGGAAAAAGAAAGTGGCTAAATAGTTTTATATTATGGCAAAACCTACAACTAAGAAACGAGTTCGGAAAAGTTTTGAGCATGGACAAGTTCACGTTCGAGCTGTGTGGAACAACACAATTGTGACACTCACTGACCCAGAAGGGAATGTGCTTGGATGGAGTAGTCCAGGACGAAACGGCTTCAAAGGAGCCCGACAGTCAACACCATATGCAGGGCAAGTTTCTGCAGAAAGTGTTGCAGAACAAGCTCAAGTATTTGGAATGAAAACAGTTGATGTTTTCGTTACAGGGATGGGACCTGCTCGAGATCAAACCATTCGAGGACTTATGAATGGAGGATTGACAGTGACTTCTATCACTTGTGTTTCTCGGCCACCTCACGGAGGATGCCGACCT
>JBNKLH010000199.1:0-1566 GCA_050292255.1 Candidatus Altimarinota bacterium
GGGGCCACCTTTTTGGGTTCGTTTTTGGTGGCCAAAAAGGAACAATAATAAAATTAATCTCCCCATATTCCAATCTTCTTTCCCTTTGTATATTCCTCATATCCGCGGAATTCTTCTTTTCGTGAAAATGGAAAATAAAAATATCCTCGAGCAAGTCCCAGTTTGAGTAATTCAGCGTTTACATCAACCCCTTGCTCGGAAAACACATATGCCAGCAAACGACCGTATTTATCGACCCTATCCGCCTTTGGATCAGAAATCAGACAAACAGTTTCGGTATTGGCTAAAAACTCTTTTGTCTGTGCACTTGCCTCAGGGCCAAATGGTTCAACGGGTTTAGTGGGGTGTTTTGTTTCAGGCGTATCTATCCCAATAAAACGCACTTTTTGAGACCCAAAAACCCAGAATCGATGCACCTCTATCGTATCTCCATCTACCGTTTGGATAAGGCTGCGCCATTCACATTCTTTTGGAAAATATTCACTGATATCAAACTTCGATTCTTTCGGTATAAAATTCTGAAATTCCACTGATTTCGAAGGCAATCCAGATCCACATCCACAGAGAAAAATACTACAAATCAGAAGCAATCTTTTCATACATTCAAAAATATCATATCTCTGCACATCACCCGAACAGTCGAAGTAATTAAATTTTCATGAAAACAGTTGGATAAAATTGACTTTTCTGCAAAAATATTTTAAATAATAATGAAATATGAATCTCTCACCTCTCGGTTCTCTTGAATTTTGGCTTGAATCCTTTCGAGCACTTACAGGAGATTCACAGGAGCAGTTATCATCAGACACCCAAAAAGCACTCTTTGTCCCCTGTATTGAAATTAAATATGAAGTGCAGGATCGCGTTAAAAACACGATTAAACTCCCCAAAGAAACATTTTTACCCACTGACTCAATCATTCAAACCACTGATGGGATGGTGACATTTTTTGAAGAGGAAATTGAAAAAAAATACCTCTCCCTTCTCCCATCTATTCAAGAACAGATTCCGATTTGGAATGCTATCGACAAACCCGTGCACTACACCAAAAACGAACAAAACCAATTTCAAATCTATGTCGATGCATGTATCAAACGAAGCAAATCCCCAAAAGAACTTCAAGAGAATATGAGGAAGATCGTGAAATATCTCATTGACCAACAGATTCGAGAACAAGAAACAAAGCTAAAATCCACCCGATCAAAAATACGAAAACTGAAACGACTCAGTTCACATATTCCTGGAACTCTTAAACAGGCTCAAACACCAGAAAAACCGGACCAAATCATAATAATTGTAAATCAAAGACATGGAGCGAAGATAGTCTCCCAAAACCCTCAAGACGAAGTTTTAGAATTCATATCCTCTTTAAACGGAAAAAGGATATCCAATCATTTCTATTTTGAGGGATTTTTCTATGGAGAAGAACTTACCAATGATGATCCGCTCCTTCACCCGGAAAAATATTCTGAAATTTACAAACAAAAATACTACGAGATACACACATTGCTCGAATTTGAACAAATACAAGGAACAGAGGCTTTTTCAACCGGACTCGACGATCCA
>JBNKLH010000200.1:0-1544 GCA_050292255.1 Candidatus Altimarinota bacterium
GTTCGTTCGACGGCATTTTCGTCCAATTCTCCAATGAAAGCAGAGGGCGCATGATATTCTGTTCGTCCAAAAAGCATCCGTTGTTTGGCATGCGTGATGGTGCATTTTTTCTCCGCTCGTGTGATAGCTACGTACGCCAGTCGTCGTTCTTCCTCTAACTGATGTGGATCCATCTGGCTCGAGGCACTTGGAAAAATTCCCTCTTCCCATCCAGGGAGAAATACTTGTGGGAATTCGAGCCCTTTACTTGAGTGTATCGTCATGAGCGTGACGGCATCGTTTTGATCGTCCACCTGATCAATATCTGAAATGAGTGCGACTCCTTCGAGGAAATCGGCCAATGGATTTTCTGCCGCGTCATATCGTCCCGCGACGGAAAAGAGTTCCTTTACGTTTTGTTGACGGCTTTCTCCTTCACTACTTCCGTCGTCTAAGTATTCGAGGAATTTTGTCTTTTCAATCAAGCGATCGAGCAAGATAGAAATAGGGTTTTCTTGAGAAATAGTATTGAGTTCTTTGATTAAATCCCTGAAATCTTTGAGGACAGTCTTTTTTGTCTCTGGCAAAGGGAGGTCGTCTACATGTTCCAGTACTTCCAAAAGCGACATGGTGTAGTTTTTGGCAAACTCATCAATAACTTCAAGCGTTGCTTTCCCCAGCTTTCGTGATGGCGTGTTGATAATTCGCTCAAAAGAGACATCGTCTCTTCTATTAAAAATGAGTCGGAGGTAGGCAAGGATGTCTTTGATTTCTTTTCGGTCAAAAAATCGAGTTCCTCCCACGATTTGATATGGGATCTGGTGTCGCATGAGAGCTTCTTCTATGGCTCGGGATTGGGCATTCATTCGGTAGAGAATGGCGCAGTCTTTTCCGGATCCCTCTTCTCTCAAATATTCTTGGATTTTTTCGGCAATGAAATTTCCTTCGGCCTTTTCATTGCTGATTTCATGGACACGGAGCTTCTCTCCTGCATCATTATCAGTCCAGAGTTTTTTTGGTCGTCCGGTTCGGTTTCTATTAATAATAGAGTTCGCATTGTTCAAAATGTGCTTCGTGCTTCGGTAGTTTTGCTCAAGCTTAATGATGTTGGCATCCGGGAAATCTTTTTCGAAGTTCAAGATATTGGTGTAGTCGGCTCCTCGGAATGAATAAATAGACTGATGGTCATCTCCGATCACACACAAATTCTTGTGTTCATCCGAAAGAAGTCGCACGAGTCGGTATTGGGCAAAGTTGGTATCTTGGTACTCGTCGACCATGAGGTGTTTCCACTGAGTTCGATATTTTTTCAAAACCTCTGGTTTGTTCTCAAATAGTTCGACGGTCTTCTGCAGCAAATCATCAAAGTCGAGGGCATTGTGATCTTTGAGTCGCTTTTGATATTCACGGAAGACTTTGTGCACGACTTCAGTAAAACTATTTACCCCTGTGTTCTCAATATAATCTTCCGGACTGATGAGTTGGTTTTTGGCTCCAGAGATATGACTGGAGACGGCACGTGGTGCAAATCGCTTATCGTCTATTTGGAAGTCTTTGAGGATTTT
>JBNKLH010000201.1:0-1448 GCA_050292255.1 Candidatus Altimarinota bacterium
GCGTCATCGAGTTCTTGTGGCGCGATAGGTTCACAGTCTTTGGCAATGAAAAATCGATATTTCATCGTGGCTCCAGTTGCATCAGCAAAAACACATCCCACGCTTTCGAGTGATCCGGCGACGAGGCCTGTCTCTTCTCGAAGTTCTCGTGCGGCTGCACGTTTAGGGTCTTCGTTGTCGTTAATGAGCCCAGAAGGAAACTCGTTAATGGTCATCCCCGCTCCGTGTTTGTAGGTTTGCAATAATGCTACAGAGCCATCTTTGAGAAAAGGTACGACGATAGTGGCATCGTTGCTTTTTTTCAGAAACCAATCGGTTTCACCTCCTTTTGGAAGGCTGACGCGTTGTTTTTCAATATGACAATAGGGTTCATCGATTAATACTTCGCTTTTCAATACTTTAAACTTCTCAATCTTCTTTGTGTTTTCTGGGCGCAATTGATTGAGTTGAAATCGGTGTTTATTTTTTGGGAAGTTTTTTGTGAGCAGTTCATATATTCTTGTATTCCACCACTGGTTTTCAAAAAATACATGATCTTCTTGTTTCCCAATATATCGAAATCCAAGTCCACATAAGATTCTTTCTGAGGCCACATTTCCTTCGATGATTCGGGCTTTTATTTTTTGGAGTTCCATATGCTCAAACCCAAAAGCAACCAGTCCTTCGGCTATTTCTGTCCCAAATCCTTTTTTGTGAAAGGCGGGAGAAAGCCAGTATCCGATTTTGGCATGGCGGGTCTTCCACGAAAGTTCATTATGAGAAATGTCATGAAATCCACACAGTCCGATAAGTTCCTTTTTGTGGAGGATCGCCCAGACAATTTCTTTGTCGGGAAAACTTTCTTGTGCATACGTGAGGAAGTCTTTGGTTTCCTGAATGTTTTTTGGAGGATTCCATGGGAGAAACCGCGCAATCTCCGGGTATTTTGTCACCACAGAAAAAATTGACTCGGCGTCTTCGTCTCGCACCGGGCGGAGCTGTAAATGTTTGGTATCTATAATTGCTTTCTTGATTGAAAGGTTCATTCCACTGGCATTGTAGGAAAGTGTATACGAGTTGTATAGGGAATTTCCTGTGTTCTGCAAGAGACTTTACATTTTTTTGTTTTTATTTATAGAGGATATGTGATTTTTCACATGAAAAAATATTTTCGTGAAAGATCCGGAGTTCTTTGAAAGCTTGAAACAACTTCTCTTTATGTCGGTACGCTTATTCTTATTTTTAGTGAATGGGAATAAGTGTGCCGATATTGGTCGAACATTAAAATTTTATGTATATGGAACAAAATGAATTATCTCCAACACAAAGAATCGAGCGTCACAAGATAATTTTATTCGCAATCTGTGCAGTGGTTCTTGTAGTATTAGTATTCTTTGCGACAATTGCCGTACAGAAAATAACAGGACAGAATATTTGGGTACTGATAAAGAACCACCAAGGGGTTACGG
>JBNKLH010000202.1:0-1362 GCA_050292255.1 Candidatus Altimarinota bacterium
GTATGAGACACCATATTTTCTACCAACCCAATCACTCCGATAAAGTTTTTCTTGGGTTGGACTTCTGCCAACCAATGGAATAATCCCAATACGGTCGCGGATCCCGCCATGTCTTGGTGCATTGTTTCGATGCTTCGCGTTGGTTTGAGGTTGTACCCTCCGGAATCGAAACAAACTCCTTTTCCAATAAACGCTTCTGGCTTTTCTGTCTTCTTTCCTCCGTTGTATTCCATGATCACCATGTGTGGATGGGATTCTGATCCTTGTGAAACCCCAAGGATAGCTCCCGCTCCCATTTTTTCTAATTTCTTTTTATCCAAAACCGTTACCTTGATTGCTTTTTTAGACAGCTTTCCGATTTCTTTTGCTTTTTGTACTAAATATTCTGGATTCACCACATTCGCAGGATGATTCACCAAGTCTCGTACAAAAAGAGTTGCTTTTCCGAGTGCCTCCTCCTGTGCCACTTGGGCTGCAGATACTTTTTCTGCTGTCACGATTGTTAATTTTCCTACTTCAAATTGTTTTGAAGTATCTCCCATCTTAAATTCGTACGCTCCCAACATTCCGCCATTCAAAACACGGAAAGAATCCACACTTTTCGGAACGACAAATGAAACCTTCTTAGCCTTTGCTTTCTTGGCCGTACGGATCGCTAATCCTCCTGCTTTTCGATAATCCAACGCGTTCTCTCCTTTTCCAAGCCCAACCAAAAAGACTTTCTTCGTCTTCAGTTCTTTCAAAACCTTGTCTGCAGGAAAAATCGCTAAAACTTCTTTCAGTTCTCCCGAAAAATCTTTGTCTTTGAGTCGATCAGAAATATCTTTCTCTATAGATGTTGGTAACACACCCCCAAAGAGTGCATTTAAACTTTTTTTATTTTCTTCCGGCAAAAAAATAAAGACTGCATTAGAAGCCGTTAATTTTGATGAAACCGCAATATCCATTTTGTGTATTTATTAGTAGATAAAAACGCAACGCGCGACAGATTTTCGCCCCGAGCGAGTTCGATTTTGAGTGTATGCGAAAGCCTGTGAATCTCCAAATAGAAAAAGGGGATTATCGCTCTTTCCAAAAAATTCGTCCTGGAATCCGCAGGTCGATATGTTCGAGTCGTTTTTGATAGAGTCCTATTTTTTCTTCTCCGTCTTTTAATGCCTTCATCTGATCCTCAATAGGACGCTCGAGATCAAACCATACCACCATATCTCCTGATGAAACTAAATGGATTTCTCGTGCTGCATCCAAGAAAAGAAGTGCGTTTACCGGTAATCCTGTTTGATCTATCCAAAAGGATTCCACTAAAAAAAGTTTTTCTACCACCTCTGGCGCGAGCAATCGCTCTCGAATGTGAATTGGGTC
>JBNKLH010000203.1:0-768 GCA_050292255.1 Candidatus Altimarinota bacterium
CCGATCAGATTCGTCCGGGAGAGAGCTTTTTCATTTTTCTCAAACTTTCGAGCCCGGGCTTGAATCGTAATGCGAAAAAGATCTTCGTTTACACGAGCAGATAAAAGGGATGATTCTGCAGATTCTCCTGACTCATTTCGGATCAAATCCTCTCCACGATGCTCTCTCCAGCTCTTCCCTGTACTAAAAAGCGAAATAGCCTCCAAAACATTCGTTTTCCCGCGTCCATTTGGTCCCACAAGCACATTCACCCCATCCGAGAATTCAAACTCCTCTCGGGCGTAATTTCTGAAGTCATGGAGCGTTAACGAATGAATCATGTGTCATTCGAAGTATGGATCAAAATCGTCAGAGATCAAGTTCGAACTTGAGTTCGAACTCGCTGTCTCCGACTGCCAACTCCATTCTTCGGAACTATCTACAATATCGTGTTTCACGGCATTATTTTCGATATACCAAATCAGATTGTGAAAATATTCCTCATCGTGAACTTCAAGAGCCTTAAATCGCCCTTCAAATATCGGTCCTTTTTTGCCCTCTTTTATTTTTTCTCCGTATTTTGCATTGAAATACATGGCATAGGATTGTTGAAGTTTTTGCATAAATTTTGAAATATCGAAGGCTTCTTCTAAATTCAAGTTCGAACTCGAGTTCGAACTCAATAAAAAATGAAAGTGGTTGGGAAGCAGACACCAAACGGGAATCAAGATATCTGAAAACTGTCCCTTGTATCGCACAATGGTACTATAAAATCGCTCAAAATCTTGT
>JBNKLH010000203.1:778-1151 GCA_050292255.1 Candidatus Altimarinota bacterium
GTTGGTCGAAAAAGATCTGTTGCTTATTGCATCCACGATTGTAGATATGGTACCAGGTTTTTTTATAGAATTTAGTATTTCGATTCGCCATATTCAGTATTTCAAGTTCGAACTTAAAACCACAATCCCCCAACTTAATAAGTTCTTAATCTTTAGCCCCGAAAAATCTTTCCATCAGCAGATACAAAAAAATACCTTACAAATTCTTTTTAATGTAAAAGAAAAACCGAGTTCGAACTCAAGTTCGAACTCGTGCCTAAAATATCAGACAAAAAAAAGCCCCTCCCAGAAACCCGGGAAGGGCTTAATTTATAACTCTTGTTTACACAGAGCTAAATCCAAATCCCTCTGCAGAGAGCTCCGAAGAGCTCAA
>JBNKLH010000204.1:0-1116 GCA_050292255.1 Candidatus Altimarinota bacterium
GATTATAACCGAAGCCGTGGGCGGTCCATTAGGATCGCGGTAGGAGAGCGTTGTAGGATGCTGTGAAGCCACCCTGAAAGGTGTAGTGGTGGAGCGACTACAAGTGAGAATGTTGGCATGAGTAACTTTATGGAAGTGAAAACCTTCCACACCGAAAACCCAAGGTTTCCGATCCACTGGCAATCAGGGTCGGGTTAGTCGGTCCTAAGGCGAGGCTGAAAGGCGTAGTCGATGGACAACAGGTTAATATTCCTGTACCGGTGTAAAATGTGATGGCGTGACGCATGGGGAAAATTGTATTCCGGTTAATGATTCCGGGGCAAGCAATAAGCTTATGCTGATATAGGCAAATCCGTATCAGTTCGTGAGTTGTGATGCATACAGGCGTTCCAGCGATGGAGCGATAAATACATGATTCGTGTGCCAAGAAAAGCGTCTAAACTTAGTTTTACACTGACCGTACCGCAAACCAACACTGGTGGGTGAGATGAGTATTCTAAGGTGAACGGGATAACTAAGCTTAAGGAACTCGGCAATACAGCGTCCGTAACTTCGGGATAAGGACTCCCTGCACTTTGTGTAGGGCGCAGCGAAAGGTGCCATGCAACTGTTTACCAAAAACACAGGTCCGTGCTAACTCGCAAGAGGATGTATACGGGCTGACCCCTGGCCAGTGCTAGAAGGTTAAGTGGAGGGGTTCACGCTCCAAAATGAAGCCCTAGTGAACGCCGGCCGTAACTATAACGGTCCTAAGGTAGCGAAATTCCTTGTCGGGTAAGTTCCGACCCGCACGAATGGGGTAATGATGTGGCAACTGTCTCAAGCTTAGACCCGGTGAAATTGCAGAAACGGTAAAAATGCCGTTTACGCGCGGTAGGACGAAAAGACCCTATGCAGCTTTACTCCAGCTTGTTACTGAATTTTTGTATAATATGTGCAGGATAGGTGGGAGACACTGAAGCAGAACGCCAGTTCTGTGGAGTCATCCTTGAGATACCACCCTTGTTATATGGAAATTCTAACTTTGGCCGTTATCCGGTCAGAGGACAGTGATTGGTGGGGAGTTTGTCTGGGGCGGACGCCTCCTAAAGAGTAACGGAGGCGCGCGATGGTTAG
>JBNKLH010000205.1:0-894 GCA_050292255.1 Candidatus Altimarinota bacterium
TGTGACCGCGTGCCTTTTGCATAATGAGTCAGCGAGTTATTTAATGCAGCCAGGTTAAGCCGATAGGTGTAGCCGTAGCGAAAGCGAGTCTTAACAGGGCGATTGAGTTGCATTGAATAGACCCGAAACCAGGTGATCTATCCATGTCCAGGGTGAAGCGGGAGTAAAATCTCGTGGAGGCCCGAACCGTCACAGGTTAAAAACTGTTCGGATGAGGTGTGGATAGGGGTGAAAGGCCAAACAAACCTGGAGATAGCTGGTTCTCTCCGAAATATATTTAGGTATAGCCTCGTATGTTTCTTGTTGGAGGTAGAGCACTGAATGGGCTAGGGGTCCCACCGGATTACCAAACCTAATCAAACTCCGAATACCAACAAGTTAGAGTACGGGAGTCAGCCCGCGGGAGCTAAGTTCCGCGGACGAGAGGGAAACAACCCAGACCGCCAGCTAAGGTCCCAAAATCACAGCTCAGTGGGAAACGATGTGGGAAGGCATAGACAGCTAGGAGGTTGGCTTAGAAGCAGCCACCCTTTAAAGAAAGCGTAATAGCTCACTAGTCGAGTCGGCCTGCGCGGAAGATTTAACGGGGCTTAAGTTGTGTACCGAAGCTGCGGATGCGTGCTTGCACGCATGGTAGAGGAGCGTTCTGTAAGCCTGCGAAGGTGTGCTGTAAGGCATGCTGGAGGTATCAGAAGTGCGAATGCTGACATGAGTAACGATAAAGGGGGTGAGAGGCCCCCTCGCCGAAAACCCAAGGTTTCCTGCGCAACGCTAATCGGCGCAGGGTTAGTCGGCCCCTAAGGCGAGGCAGAAATGCGTAGTCGATGGGAATCCGGTTAATATTCCGGAACTACTTATTACTGCGATGGGGTGACGGAGAAGGCTAGGTCATCC
>JBNKLH010000206.1:0-845 GCA_050292255.1 Candidatus Altimarinota bacterium
TGTTATGACCGATATCTGGAACATCATTGAGTCCTGGCTTAGCGAGATTTACAACCAGTCTCATCTTCGAGCCACTGTTAAACGAATGCTTGTTGGGTGGCTACGTCAATTGTATTTCCCGGTTAAATATCCTTTGTGTATGACCAGATTGAGCTACCAGGGCTAAGCGCGCATGGAATTGCTCAACGCAACCAACATGATAGCTGGCTATACCATGGGTATGAAACCCAGCGGCCGTGAAATGCTGGTGGTTGCGGTCAAGGGTACCTTCAATATTCCCTCCAACCCCGGTGAGGAACCCAGGTTGGCGGAGCAACAAAGGCCGCTAATCGAGGCCGATACCTTCACCGGGGAACCCGGTTTTTCCGCGCCCGTTTACGAAGTCGACTATGCCCCGATTAAGCACCGCTGTGACGTGCTGTTCAACGGTTACGCCTATGCCCCGAAAGGAAAACCCGCGAGCAAGGTGCAGGTGGGTATCAAGCTGGCACAAATGACCAAGAGCTTCAATGTGCTGGGCAAGCGCCTTTGGGAAGCGGGTGTAACCGGTATTGGCCCTGGCTATCCCGGACTGTTTGAGCGCATGCCCATTTCCTACGACAATGCCTATGGCGGTAACGACAATTTTCTTAAGGATGAATCCAGACATAGCGCCTATATGCCTAACCCCGTGGGTAAAGGATATCATCGCGAGCTGGCCAATGATCTGGTTGACCAGACACCTATGCCCAATACAGAGGCATTGAAAGACCCTGTCACAAGACCCTATGCCAATTACCAGCCCATGTCGTTCGGTCCGCTAGGGCGAGGGTGGCAGGAGCGCCTGAAATACGCAGGCACCTATG
>JBNKLH010000207.1:0-799 GCA_050292255.1 Candidatus Altimarinota bacterium
CATGAGTAACGATAAAGCAGGTTAAAATCCTGCTCGCCGTAAGGATAAGGTTTCCTGGGGAAGGTTCGTCCGCCCAGGGTTAGTCGGGAGCTAAGGCGAGGGCGTAAGCAGTAGTCGATGCACAACAGGTTAATATTCCTGTACCCGCTTATATATGTTTGATCTTCGGAGTGACGGAGAAGGTTAACCGGGCTGGGTGATGATTGTCCCAGTCGAAGGTCGTAGGCCGAAGAGTAGGCAAATCCGCTCTTCGTTAAGGCTGAAAATCGTAAGGACCCTGAAGCTACGGCTGATGGGGATCCGGTGATACCAAGCTTTCAGGAAAAGCTTCGTTGTTAGTATATAGGTGGCCCGTACCGCAAACCGACACAGGTATCCGGGATGAGTATTCTAAGGCGCGTGAGTTAAATCTCTCTAAGGAACTCGGCAAATTTGCCCCGTATCTTCGGTAGAAGGGGTGCCCCTTTCGGGGGGTCGCAGTTAAGAGGCGCAACCGACTGTTTAGCAAAAACACAGCTCTCTGCAAAGTCGCAAGACGACGTATAGGGAGTGACACGTGACCAATGCAGAAAGGTGAACGTCTGAGGTGAGAGCTCCGGGCCCAAGCCCCTGTGAATGTCGGCCGTAACTATAACGGTCCTAAGGTAGCGAAATTCCTTGTCGGGTAAGTTCCGACCCGCACGAATCGTGTAACGAGTTGCGCACTGTCTCGGAGAGATGCTCAGTGAAATTGTAGTAGCGGTCAAGATGCCGCTTACCCGCAGCAGGACGGAAAGACCCTTTGCACCTTTACTGTAAG
>JBNKLH010000208.1:0-728 GCA_050292255.1 Candidatus Altimarinota bacterium
CACTTCTGTCCGCTCCAGCCGCCCTTACGATCGACCTTCACCGCTGACAGAACGCTCTCCTACCATTCCAGCTAATGCTGAAATCCATGGCTTCGGTACTATGCTTAGCCCCGTTACATTTTCCGCGCAAGGTCACTTGACCAGTAAGCTGTTACGCACTTTTTAAAGGGTGGCTGCTTCTAAGCCAACCTCCTGGTTGTTACAGTAACCTCACCTCGTTTCCCACTTAGCATAGATTTAAGGACCTTAGCCGATGGTCTGGGCTCTTTCCCTTTCGACTACGAAACTCATCTCCCGTAGTCCGACTGCCATGCTCTGGAGTACCGGCATTCGGAGTTTGATTGGGGTTGGTAACCGGGTATGGCCCCTAGCCCATTCAGTGCTCTACCTCCGAGAGTCAGCACATGACGCTATACCTAAATATATTTCGGAAAGAACCAGCTATCACGGGGTTTGATTAGTCTTTCGCTCCAAACCACAGCTCATCGGAACACTTCTCAAGGTATATCCGTTCGGTCCTCCACTTCATTTTACTGAAGCTTCAACCTGGCCATGGTTAGATCACCTCCGCTTCGGGTCTTATGCAAGCAACTCGACGCCCTATTCAGACTCGCTTTCGCTGCGCCTCCGCATCGAAGATGCTTAGGCTTGCTACGTGCATAAACTCGTAGGCTCATTATGCAAAAGGCAGGCGGTCACCCCACAAGTGGGCTCCCACTGACTTGTCT
>JBNKLH010000209.1:0-719 GCA_050292255.1 Candidatus Altimarinota bacterium
TTATACAAATCTTATAGGCAAAAATATGTTGTCACACCAATTTATAATTTTTTTTTACAGATTTGGATATCATTATAATTATTATGTTGTAATTTGAAGAAATTAGTTTGAATTGTCCCAAGAAGATTTTTGAATTTTTCATCTATATCCATGATATGAGTTATAATAGAATATGTGAGCCTAAAAGTAATTTTTAAACAATTTTAAAAATCGTTTTAGAGGCACACATAGTTCAACTTATAATTCTTTTTGATAAGCATGCAGAAATTCATTAAAATAATAGAAAATACCAGATCTGTCCAAAAATTTGCATATAGTTGATATGTAGGCTCACATGTTATATATTAGCCTATGTCCCAAAGATTGATGAGAAATTCATTTCTTTGCTATGAATAATGTAACCTTTTCTCCCCTAATTACAATATAATAATTTTAATAATTCCTATATATGGTCAGAAAAATCTATGAGTTTGAATTACAACATATTTTGGTCAATATAAGGTTGTGTCAAAAGATGAGGTTCATACGAGTTCAAAAGATGTCATGATGTATTACATTGTAGCTATTTTTTCAAAAATTTCAATAATTTACTATCTAAAAGATATCAATTTTTGTACACTTACCTTCTAGAAGTTCCTAACAGGCGGCAAAAATTTCAGCCTCTCGCACCACCTTCCTGGACCGGCTCCCAAATTTTAGATCTAATCCCTCAGCCCGTC
>JBNKLH010000210.1:0-700 GCA_050292255.1 Candidatus Altimarinota bacterium
CGACTAGGAAGGCACAGTAGATCACAAAGAAAGAAACAGCACAACACAATCGGCACGAAAGCTCAACGGAGCTCACAACGTGGTCAGGCCACTACTAGAAATCCAAATTTTGCACTTTTTGCTCTAATTTTTTTGATATTTTTCCTATTCTCTACCACTCAAATAGGAAGCACACCAATTTTCAGCTCAATTGGACAGAAGGTGTAGCCTATAGAAATTCTACAATTTTTAGCATGAAATTTAAACCACCATCCCAGCTCTGAGTTAGGTGCCTTAGAAGTTGAATTTGGGCCTCTTCCCATGGGCAGACCCGACTAGGAAGGCACAACATATCACAAAGAAAGAAACAACAAAACACGATCAGCACGAAAGCTAGATGGAGCTCACCACGTGGTCAGAACACTAGTAGAAAACCAAATTTTGCACTTTTTGCTCGTATTTTTTGATATTTTTTTCTGATTCTGTATCACTTAAATAGGAAGCACACTATTTTTCAGCTCAATTGGACAGAAGGAGTGGCCTATAGAAATTTCACAATTTTTTGTATGAAATTTGAAGCACCATCTCAGCTCTAAGTTAGCGGGCTTAGAAGTTGAATTTTGGAATCTTCCCGTGGGCAAACCCGACTAGGAAGGCACAACAGATCATAAAGAAAGAAACATCACAACACAATCGGCACGAAAGCTCAACGGAGCTCACA
>JBNKLH010000211.1:0-675 GCA_050292255.1 Candidatus Altimarinota bacterium
CTGATTTGCCGTCATCCCCTCTCTGGGCCTGACCCTCACCGACAAGCTTCCGAGCTCGGGAGCTGTCACATCCCGAAATTCTCATTTCGGAATGTGAACCATTTTTCTCACAATAAACTTAAAATTTCCAAAAATAATTCATTTATTTTAAACTGAATTGATTTTTATTTGTATTTAAATGAGTTCCTAAATATTTTCGATCTTCAAATGGTTCTTTTAAAATAATTCATTTCAGTTGCGATACATTTCCAAACAAAATTATTCAAAAGAATTTTCTTCTCTCAACATTCATTCAAAAAGGTTTACAAAGGTTTATAAAATCCCTCCCTAATTGGAACCAAAGTCCATCTCGTCATATAGCAATTCCCTTTTCTTCTGACTTATGAGAAATCAACTGATCATTTCTTCCTCCTGCTCACCTTAGATGAGCAACAAAGCTCGCACTCAAGGTCAAAATAACAGCAACCACGTTGTATTTCGAGGGAGATTATTTCCCTACAATTCCTTTATGAAATTCCATCAAGGAATGACCCTATAATGGTCATTATTTTCTCTTTTTTATGACTGCAATTTCAGCTAACTCAAGCATTGGAATATACCACAATAATTCAGCATTTCATTGTCACAAATCACCCAATAATGTCTGGCCATTTCTCCCCCATCAAATGCCATTAA
>JBNKLH010000212.1:0-583 GCA_050292255.1 Candidatus Altimarinota bacterium
GTGTAAACTGTCATGATAGCCGTGCTCACGGTCATGAGCGACATGGACCTTTCACACGATTAGTTGGGATTTCTGGTTGGGATCTCTGGTTTGGGTTGTGTCTAGTCGATCTGGTTATGGTGTGCAGCAGGTGTGAAGCCTGGGTGCACGTTTGGCTACAGGTGTGATGCCTGTGAGCGTTGATCATTTTTGTGGCTACAGGTGTGACTCCTGTGAGCTTGAGGCCCTTGATTACCGTGGGTAATCCAGGTGCGTGGTCGTGCTTAGTTGTTGTCTAGGTCTAGGTGCTTTCTCTGAAAAATAAACTAGTTGGTTAAGCTTTTCTTGCTATAAGCTTGCATGTCACTTATTTTCTACACTTGCTGAGTACTTTACCTACTCACACTTGCCCTATTTTCTGCATATTGCTGCTATGCTCTGCTGCTCAGAAGATGAGGATTACTTTGATGAAGACTTCTTCTAGGCGTGTGAAACCCTCGGTCATCTGCCTATGACAAGATGGTGTCCTTTCCGCTGCTTAGTCCTTTCTGGACTTGTAATAAGTTTTTGTAATAAAATATGATGTAATAAACACTGGTTTTAC
>JBNKLH010000213.1:0-618 GCA_050292255.1 Candidatus Altimarinota bacterium
CTCGATCTACACTACTTGCAAATCAAATCTTTAGAGTTCAGACTAGTCGTAAAAAACAACTCGTTTGAGTATTTCTTCATGCAAAATCATTAAGGATAGTATCAAAATCACTTCTTACTCCTTAGTTATTATGATTTGCTTGCGTTTAACTTCCAAATTCTAAGCACGACAAGATTATTTAATGTGACACTCCATATCTTTAATCTGTATCATTAAGTTAATCACGAGCTTAAGAGGCAAGATAAGTTGTTAGAGTTCAAAAATTGAATTTGAGTTTCAGAATGTTCAAATTCGAGACAGTGTGGACCATTAAGCTCAGTCTACGAATTTTCATAATTTAAAGAAATGGAATTGGGTCGCACTCCCAAAAGAGAAAGTATTCCGTATAACGTGACCTTCAAGCATGCAAATATTCAAAAATTCTGAAGCTCGGGAAGTAATTGTTTTAAGTGTGCAAACAGAGCCTCCTGGATCAATTTCAATTTCTAAGAAAAATTTGACCGAATCCGGCTTAACGAGTATCACTTTTGGAAATTGCATATCTTCATTAAAATTGGGAGATGAAATATGCAAATCAACCTGATGGGGGGGGGGCAACATCTATATTTCAATTTGGAA
>JBNKLH010000214.1:0-613 GCA_050292255.1 Candidatus Altimarinota bacterium
CACAAGTTCACTAGAAAGAGTATCTTCATCATTAGTGACATACTTAGGAGAGGAAAGGGTATTAGATTTTACCTTCTTTCAATCTTCCTTTGTCATGAGGCATGTATGCTTTGAGAGCTTGGGGAAGAGTGACTTACTTGATGAAGCTTCGCTCTTGATGACTATGGTTGCCAAGTCATCGCTTTTTGATTCGGAACTCTCATCACTTGAGTTCCATTCTTGACTAACATGAGCTTGTCCATAGGGCTTCTTCTTTATGAATTTCTTGTCCTTCTTGTAGCTCTTGTTTATCTTCTTTTTCTTATTGTTGTCCTCATCTTTCCTCTCATATGGACATTGGGCAATAAAATATCCATTCTTACCACAATTGTAGCACACTCTTTTTATCTTGTTCTATCCTTCTTGTCTCCCTTGAAAGGTCTTCTTTTGCTCATGTACTTGTTGAATTTCTTGATGAATAGAGCCATCTCTTCTTCATCATATTCTTTTTCCTCATCTTTGTTGTCATCCTCTTGTTCCTCTTCACTTGAGCTCTCAACCACTACTTGTTTCTTCTTGATTTTCTTGCTAGCCTTGAGAGCTATGGTATCTTTCTTGGTTGACACTATGCCAT
>JBNKLH010000216.1:0-579 GCA_050292255.1 Candidatus Altimarinota bacterium
GGGTCACGTGGTCGAGTGTATTGGGGAACATGTACGCCTCCTGCACGATCTCCCAAATGGCACGGCCCTGGCTCAAGAGATAGTTGCGGGTTCGGTTCTTCCAATAACAGAAATCTTCGCCATTGAAAACGACAAGCTTCACAACACTTTTCTTCAGGTCGCCTTTGGATCACAAAGCCTATTAAAGCCAACAAGTGACCAAATTGACTCTGATACCAATTGAAGGACCGAAAAAGGCGACCAGAGGGGGGTGAATGGGAGCCAATCAAAATTCCTCACCGAAATCTGGCCTATATCCCAAAACCAACCCGAGACCCCTCTCTTGAACCTTGCCCAAGACTGATTAGCTATGGACAAGTTATCAGCCCTCGGAAACGGACTCGGATCTACACTGGAAACGTGGAATGGTACTAGTGTGATAACGTGAGAGATCAACAACTCAAATCAACTCAGAAAACAGTTTTATCTTCTTTCAGGCATTTCACCGAACACTTGGTGGACGCGTTCGGGAAATCACCGCGGGAGAACGATTTGAACCACAAATCCTAGTCTTTTGATCCGTTGATTCAAGAGCTATAC
>JBNKLH010000217.1:0-555 GCA_050292255.1 Candidatus Altimarinota bacterium
TCATCTTATTTTGTTGTTGATGACCTTATTTTGTTGTTTGTGGCCTTTGTAGGACTATTAGGGTTTGTGTATGCCTGCTTTTATTGTTTATGGACATTTTTTTGGTTGTTTGTGTTTAGCTGATAGGACATGAGTGGGTACTTCGGTACTGGTCCTTTGTGGACATGAGTGAGTAGTTCGGTACTGGTCCTTTGTGGACATGGGTGAAAAATGATGATTGATGTGATCCATCTTCTGCAGGTACACTAACTCGCGTTAAAACGATAGAAACGTGTGTTGAGAGCGCTTTTGCCACCGTATACGTGCAATCCGTAATAGCGGGTTGTTTTCTTTTCTTTTGGTGAGGACGGTTAGGTCGAGTTGCATTGCATCAAGTCACCTGAACAAAGAAGCTTAATAACAAGTTAAAAGTTGGAATCTCGCCAGTGTCCAAAATCAAGTCCGAGTCCGAATCGTTTATGATTTCGTTTTACGGCGATCCGCTGAACTCCGCACGTGACTGTGTTAAAACAGCTGTAACCGCTGCGGTGGTTACAGCTGTTTTAACACAGTCAC
>JBNKLH010000218.1:0-592 GCA_050292255.1 Candidatus Altimarinota bacterium
AATATTAAGCTAAATACTAGAAAATTTTCCAGTCTATAAACTGAGTTGATTAGCTCTGTTTGCACCCTTGAAACAAATACTTGCTGATCTTCATAGTTTTTATAGATTTGCACACATGTAGAACAATCCATGAGGAGAAAATTCTCTTTTGGGAGTAAGGTATGGTTCAACTCCAATAAATTCTCAAAAATTCCTGACTGGGTAAATCGGTCCACACTAAACAGAACTTAAAACCTTAAATCTTTTCCTTTGAATTTAATTCCAAACCTTGGTGTCTTGATTTAATCTTACATTAGAACTTAATTGCAACTTAATTAATTTGATTAAGCTTTCCGTAACACGGGGTGTTACAGCATCGGACTTTCTGCAGCTGGTTTTCCCTCCAGCCACGATGTTTTTTTTAAAAAGCCGCACATTTACCAATCAAAATTTAACAAAAGGGGGTCCCATGTTTAAAATTTACAAAAATAGCTTCTTGTCTAATAGTTTCAAACCTTCTCATTTTATATTCTTTTTTTAAAATCAAAAGGTGCACTTTTAGTGTTTCAAAATTCATTTACATTTTTTTTGTTGGAAGATAAAGGTTATATGC
>JBNKLH010000219.1:0-591 GCA_050292255.1 Candidatus Altimarinota bacterium
TTTACTTTCATAGATTTTGTTCGTGCATTGCTTATCTAGGGTTTCATATCTTGCTTAGTGAAATTACTTGTCTAGACATAGTTCCTGAGTTTATCCTGCTTACTGCTTGTTGTACTAGGTCATATCTCCTTAGGCTATCTACACCGGTTGCCTGGAAGCCCACTAGGACGCTGCGGAGGCCTGGACACCGAACGGCATGCAAGTGGCGCAAGAGTCCACCGCTGCAGGTGGAGGGCCACTTTAGCCACCTGGACGCTCCTTCGTTGCTTGCTGGCGCAGGGTATGGGGTGAAAAGAAAAAAGGAAGAGAAAGAAAAAGGAGAAAAAAGAAAAGAAAGGGAAAGAAAAAAAGGAAAGAGAAAGAAAAAATAGGGGGAAAAGAAAAAATGGATTATCCAACTTTTTAGAAATTGTGATTGACAATTTATATTTACTATATTATTATCAAGTAATAAAATAGAAGATGTTAATTATATAATAAAATAATATAAAATAGTGGGGGTGGAAAGAGAGAAAAAGGAGGACGTCGTGGGGATGCGAGGAGAAGAAAAAGGAAGAGGAAAGAAAAAAGAAAAGAAAGGGAAAGAAAAAA
>JBNKLH010000220.1:0-584 GCA_050292255.1 Candidatus Altimarinota bacterium
TGGATTCTAAAAATAGATTAGAAACAAACTTACATCTTCATTTAATTAAAATCCCACCATTCAAATTAATTCTCATAGTAGAAATTCGCTACAGCTTTACTAATTGATCCATAAGCTTTTCAATAATTATTTTCTGATTTTTTTATAGAAAAATAATTCCAGGATTTATATTTCAAAAATCTTTTCACACCGAAGCCCCTGCTCTTTGGAATATTTATTTTACAACTCTTTTTCAGTACAAAATAAATTCCAAAAATTTGATTCTTTAGTAGTTAGGTCCTTGATCTTGCGATTAATTATTGTCTAAACTTTTTTCTTTAGAAAAATAATTCTTAAAATTTCAGAAAACCCCAACCTTTGTCTTTTTGCATAAAAGTCCCTCTGTTTTAATTTTTTTTGTTTTGATACTTGAAATTTTACAAAAACACCTGTGAACTTTTCCAAAATTATATTTTAGCCCTTATAATTTTAAATCTAGGTCCCTAATTAACTTTTTATAATTATGATTATGTCTCTGCCTTAATTAATCTTAATTATTTTAGATTTGTTAAGTTCAAACCTTCATAAGTTTTTATCCGTAGCTT
>JBNKLH010000221.1:0-575 GCA_050292255.1 Candidatus Altimarinota bacterium
GCAGAACTACGCTCAAATGAGAGTGAATCAAGTGACTATGGAGGAAGCTCAGGACGCCCTAATCATGGAGCCTGGTACATCTCTCGTTAAATCTATTCCATCTTAATTATTCTTTGCTATATTTTCTTTTCTGTTCCTGAGAATCTCGGGACGAGATTCCTGTTAAGGGGGTAGTCTTGTCACGCCCCAAAATTTCAAATTTTGGAATGTGACTAAAATTCACTAAATTTTAAAGCTTTTTATCAATACAATAAAATTTTCTTTTGAATTTTAGAAGTGAATTTAATTTTATTTAGGCAAAAGAGTATTTTCTAAATTATTAAATTAATTTAGGAATGATATAATTGTTGTTGCATTTCATGCCGCCCCATAATTTTCTTTTGTACTCATGTGTGCTCCTGTATTTTATTTTATGAAGTTGTTCAAAGATTAAATTCAATTTGAATTCAAAAATGATTTATGAATTTGTAAAAGGATTTAGAAATTGTAAAGGGTTTACTATTTATAATCTGGCCATGGGCCAAAACCGAACTTTTCTGGAGTCAGCTCAGCCGGCCAGCCTCCCTTTTTCTTCC
>JBNKLH010000222.1:0-567 GCA_050292255.1 Candidatus Altimarinota bacterium
TAACTGTACCATAGTTAGGGGACTTCATGACGGTCTACAAAAGGACTCATACCCTTCAGGTAGAAGTCATGAGATCCAGACCCCCCTTCAACACTCAAACTATTCAAACACTCTGCTCACCCCTTGTAACACTTGTTTTTCTTCAATATCATCTCACTGGACATAGGGCTATTACCTCTAAGGAGGGGCCTGAACCAGGATAGATCTCTTGTGTGCTTGTTGTTCATGAGACCACCTTGAAACTAGAATCATGTGATCTTGTAGACTCTGTGTTGATGACCAAATTTGGTAAGTTAGGAAAAACAGGACTGTCTGATTTCCTATTTCAGAACATCCGATTTTGGTAGTATTAGGATAAAACCAAGGAAGGAGCTAAACTTGAAGATTTGAAGATTCAAAGGTATGTTGAGGCATGGAAAATAATTAAGAAGTATCAAAGAGCCAAGATAGAAGAAATCCAAGACCAAAGATGGGAAAGGGGACAAGAAGAAGGTGAAGCGAAGCATCAAGCCAGCTACAGTTTGTGCTGATGCAGGGGAGGCCTAGAGCTGCTTTGGCCAGTAGTTG
>JBNKLH010000223.1:0-561 GCA_050292255.1 Candidatus Altimarinota bacterium
TCTAGGAGAAGACGATATGCGGGGTCAGGGTCTACAAATTTGGCCAAAATTGCTGAAATTCGGTGGGATCGGTCCGGTCCGAGATTAGAAATCGGTGATTTTTGAATTCAAATATTGAAATTTTTGAAAAATTGAAAACATTCTAGAAAAATATGTAAAAAATAGAGTGAATTCTAAGAAGTCTAGTGAAAACGTTTTTCAAATCTCGACCATTTGATATATTTAAATTTAAATTTTGTCAAATGTGTACAAATGGGCATCAAAATTTGTTTTTGTGCAAATTCATAAAAAATAAGAAACAAATATATGATTAAAAATTAGAGTGAATTTCAAGACCTTTGGTGAAGAAATTTCTCAAAAATTTGATCATTTGCATATATACGATTTAAATTTACTCAAATTTGCATTTGATTATTTTTAATTTGATTTTTTGGAATATTCATAAAAAATCAGGAAAAATATGATACAAAACTAGATCAAATTTTAAGCTATGTGGTGAAGACATTATTCCAAAATTTGATCGTTTGATAGCCCCATACAATTTTATAGCTGTTTCTAACC
>JBNKLH010000224.1:0-552 GCA_050292255.1 Candidatus Altimarinota bacterium
GAGGGTTGTGACACCCCTAGTGTCACTGTAGCATCTACAGTACCTAAACAGTAACTCACTATGTATTTCGAAAGCTTGAATGGAATCCCTACGAGTTTGGACCGTACATGAAATATTGTAAGGTTTGAATTTCAAATTCAAACTATTTTTATTTTTGTCAAACTGCACCGTTTGGCACTTGGATTGTAACCCTTTCTTACATGCAAGTGATCCCAACTAAATTCACTTTTGTAAATTCAAGTCAAGAAGGATTTTTGGGGAATTTATCAGATTTTTCCAGAAGAATTAAACCCCTTTAAAAATTCCTCAAAGATTCAAATGGTGGATTTGTTCCAGGATTTTTAACTCTAATTCTGTTGGGAATTGGATGTCGGCACAATTGAGAAAATTGTTCATAATTTCCCAAGCCAGCCACATGCAAAAATTGGAAAAAAAATTAGCAATGTAAGGAACCAATTTTCAAGTTTGAGCTGGTTTGGATAATTCAAAAAAATTACAGAACTGAGTGGGCCCCGAGCGTCAGCCTCACTGCCCGGACGGCGCCGAGACCGC
>JBNKLH010000225.1:0-508 GCA_050292255.1 Candidatus Altimarinota bacterium
TAAGAGTTTAAATCGGAAAGCATATATGAGAAATGATAGAAGAGCAAGGATCAAAGTTTTTTTGCAAATACTTAAAATAAGACTAAGAAAAGGATGCTTCTATCTAGGTTAGCATTCCTACGGTTCACACGACTCTGATACCACTTCTGTCATACCCGATATTTATGCCAAAATGAAGTATTCATCGTCTGCATGACCCAGGATCAATTGCTCCACACATACGGCCAAAAGTGCTCACAGATAACCAAATGTCATGAAAATAAAGTATGATTATTACAGAAATAGTGTCTTTAAATACTAAGATGACTCTTAACAAAATGAAACGGCGGAAGACTCCATAACATCACAGAAATGGCAACCGGGGCAACACGAAGCCTAGAACTCCTTGTCGTAGAATTCCAATCCATCTTCTCCTTCTGAGCAGCAGTACACTTATGGTTGGTACTCAGCAAGTGCTGGTATAAAATGATAATTGAAGGTAATAACAAGAATAAAACTGTAATAAAAT
>JBNKLH010000226.1:0-547 GCA_050292255.1 Candidatus Altimarinota bacterium
TATTAGCTAACTGTACTTAAGAACATAGCTTAAGGGGTTTCAACACTCCCTAATACCACTCATGACCAACCATGAGGTGATCTATGGCTTTAGGATGGGTACTAAGTGTTCATGGCGAAACCTCGTTAAGTTTCTAAAAAGAAACCTTAATTGCATAAGGTTCTACTTAACAAGGGCAAAAATGGAAATTTCCATGGTCATAACTCATGAACAATGGGCTCTAATAAGTTCTCTAAGTTTGGATATCTTAGCACTATTTTTGGTTAATTTTTCATAATTTTTGGGATTGGAGATAAATAATTATGGGTTAATTATTAATTACCAAGGATTAATCATTAAACAATAATTAATGATTAAATAAAATTAATTTATAATTTTATTTCATTAATTAAGTTTGATTTCAAATTATGAAATTGGAGTTAAAATTTTATCGAGTTTATTAAATTCCTTACAAATTTCAGAAGTTTAAACTAAATTTGAATTGAATTTTTGAATTAATTCTGGAAAAAAGAAAAAGAACATTGTTGGAATGGGCCAAGCCCATTTG
>JBNKLH010000227.1:0-545 GCA_050292255.1 Candidatus Altimarinota bacterium
CTAGGGAAAAAGAAGATCAGCTGAAGGCAGAGTTTCCAGATATCTTTTCCAATCTGTCCGAATCTCGGGGGCGAGATTCATCCTAAGGGGGTAGGTTTGTAACACCCGAATTTTTGCAAAAATTTAAAACTTGCCAAGTTAATGCATTTCACCTAAATAATAATTTGATAGGATTGCATTTCATGGCATGCATATTTTTATTTCTGAGCCCTAGGTTGGTTTTATTTTTGAAAAGAATTAAATTTCATTTTTCAAATCACTTTTTGAATCATTTTAAAAGTCTTTCGTTTATAGATTTGATTTAAAAATTTGAGTATTCAAATTAATTTTTGAAAGTTCCAGATTTGAAAAGTCCTCAAAAAGTTTACTTTTACTTATCCTAGTTTGACCTCAGTTCAAAAATCCAGTTTGAAATAATTGAAACCTTTGATTTTAAACTCAAAATCCTTGAAATCAATTCAAAAATCAAATCTGAAGCCCATCTATTCAAATCCTTGAATTTGGCCCGAAACCCTTCGCTAGCCCAGCTGCCAGGCCGGCCCATT
>JBNKLH010000228.1:0-543 GCA_050292255.1 Candidatus Altimarinota bacterium
CTTCACTTTTCTTAACTTGTTTAGCGTACTTTCCTTTAATGCAATCGATGCAATAATCTGAATTAGAAAAATTTAACGGAATGAGGATGTCATCCTTGATCAACCTCTCAATCCTCCCCCTCGAAATGTGGCTTAAACGATAATGCCACAATTTCGAAAATCCTTATTGCTTATGGGAGATATTCTTACTACTTAAATTACTCACATGATCATATCACGTAAGCGCTAATTCTGATGACTTTTTCTTTCTTAATCTTTCGGTTCTTAGAAGACTTCCCTTTGCCTCAACCTTTTCTTAACAAACTTAATTACTAATTAAAGAACGTGTGGTGTCATATCGGGATTGCTCCCTTTATGATCTTAATAGACACACGACACTTAATGATCAATAGCACAATACTATTTAAAACTTCTCTTATAAAATAAGATAATTTCCCATAAAATGATTTACTATCTGAAAAATTAAACTTAGGGCATTTCAAAATGAATACTTCAGAAATCATATTCTGAAGAATTTGAATCAACTTAGATAAAATATGCACA
>JBNKLH010000229.1:0-542 GCA_050292255.1 Candidatus Altimarinota bacterium
CTCTCTGGCCAGCTGCCCGGTTCTAAGGACACCCCTGGGTGTGGTTACTGAGGGCCCGGATGTGTGTCATGCCAGGGCACGAGGGTGAGCTAGACTGGGTTGACAGGCAGCGAAATCCTGCCCACTCACGACCACTGGGATGGGAGAAAGAACTGGTGTGGATTTGCTCTGGGGTCTAGTTCTTTTTAGGTTGGTAGTCCCTCCCCATCAACCAGGAGTGATGGTGCCATATCCAGTATGGGGTATTTTTCCCCCAACCATTTGCCGTTGGAGGGAACTGGGTCGTATCCAAATTTATTGGGCTATAATCGGTGGCCCTCGGTACCTGGGGCACAGGACCCTGACAGGACCTCACCAGCAAATCAAATGATGGTGGTGGTTGCTCTGTTTTGGTGGCGTCGGTGGGGGAAAATGGTGGGAAATAGGAGCTCATGGTGCCACGAGGGGGCTTTTATAGCCAGACCGGTGGTGGAGTCACATACACGCCATGCCGGCCCGCTACACTTGGGCGGCGAGGTGACCGGTGGCACGTGGGGTGGAGG
>JBNKLH010000230.1:0-542 GCA_050292255.1 Candidatus Altimarinota bacterium
GGGGAAATTGGCATGGGGATGCGTGGGGAAGGTGCACCTAAGCTTATATAGGGGTGTGGGAGGAGTCCGGAAGGATTAAGATTCGAATTAGAGATAAAATTCGAGTTTAGTTGAAAAATGAAATTCCGTAAAATTCAGGGATTAGAGTTCGTTTCGGATAAAATTGAGAGTAGGGATAGCAAGAGGAAGATTACATGCATCCGTTTTAGTCATCCCACAAAGAAAAACTGCCTTGGTTAGTGCTCTCCATGGGAGGCGGCCATGGATGGACATTGAGCTCCATAACCGGCCATGGGGGAGCTCACCGGAGAGGGAAGAGAGGGGGAAGGGGAGGGGGAGAGGGGGCGGCTCTTTAGTTCAGTCCCGCTGTTCAGTGAGGAAGAAGAGAAAGCAGAAAGAGAGAAGAAAAAGAAAAAGAAGGAAAAGAAAAAAGGAAAAAATATGAAAAAATTTCTAAACTTGAAAATTTCTTTAAAATAAAAGATAATCAATGAAGTTGATCAAAATTTATTTTTGTACAAAAAAGTTATATGTCTAGTTTT
>JBNKLH010000231.1:0-533 GCA_050292255.1 Candidatus Altimarinota bacterium
CTATCACCTCGAGGTTGCTCATTTCGTTGTTACCGCCCACATTGTAGACTTCACCGGGTCTTCCGGCCTCGAGTACACTCCATATCGCCCTGCAGTGATCCTCCACATAGAGCCAGTCCCTAACATTGCTGCCATCCCCGTAGATCGGCAGTTTTTCACCTGCGAGCGCCTTTTGTATGAAAAGTGGAATGAGTTTTTCCGGGAATTGATACGGGCCGTAATTGTTGGAGCAGTTTGTGGTGAGCACAGGCAGGCCATAGGTATGGTGCCATGCGCGCACCAGATGATCCGAGGCTGCCTTGGATGCCGAGTAGGGAGAATTTGGCGCATAGGGCGTGGTTTCGGTGAACTTCCCCTCCTCCCCCAGGGACCCATACACCTCGTCTGTTGAGACATGAAGAAAGCGAAAGGCTTCCGCCTCGGCGGCAGGCAGATTCGGCCAATAGGCACGCGCGCACTCCAGAAGATTAAAAGTGCCGCCGATATTGGTATCAATGAAATCGGCCGGGCCGTCGAGGGAGCGGTCCACGTGG
>JBNKLH010000232.1:0-531 GCA_050292255.1 Candidatus Altimarinota bacterium
CTTGGCCGGAGCTCTCAGGCACCAGAGCGGTCAGAGGCCGAGCTCCGGTAAGCTCTCGTTCCATCCAAAAATAATCCAGAAAATCCAATTTTCCAATTTTTCTTGAGAAATTTGTAGAAAAGCCCCTAGAACTTCAAACCTTCATAACTTTTCAACCACAACTCCAAATTCAGTGATTCTTTCACCAAAATTCTCAGAATCACATCCTCATTCTCTTCAAGCTATCTATATTCTCATTAATTTTTTTCTATTTGTCTAATTGTATGCTTGAGCATTAGGAGATTCGTTCTGCAGCCAATGAACGAAGACCACGAGATCAAGTATATGATTACTACAAGACCTAGTATATGAGGATTTCAAGAGAATGTATATGAGGACTCCGATCTTTTCTTTTTCAAATCAATGAGGCAAGTGTCCTTGAACATTTTGTGCCTAGATATATTTCTCTGTCTATTCTATAGAACTAGAATTGCATGTAGGAAGTGTCCAATCTATGCACCTATATTAGGGTTTGACTAGAATTGACTTATC
>JBNKLH010000233.1:0-526 GCA_050292255.1 Candidatus Altimarinota bacterium
ATGCTGGAGGTAGGGTTCATCAGGCCATGCAAATATGTTGAGTGGATTTCAAGTGTTGTACCTATACAGAAGAAGGATGTCCGGTGGTGAGTCTGCATGGATTTTAGGGACCTCAATAGAGCCACACCAAAAGATGAATTCCCAATGCCTGTTGCGAAAATGTTGATCAATTTCAGGGACCTCAATAGAGCCACACCAAAAGATGAGACATGTTGAGAGAAGACACCACTTTCTGAGAGATCACATAGAGAAGGGGGACATTGAGATGAGATATATAGACACCGAGAGATAGTTGGCCGACATTTTCACCAAACCCTTGATTCTTCTCGATTTGCAGATTTGTGAGGGGGGAGGAATTGGTGTTTGCCATCCATATGGCTTGGTTTGAGGGGGAGTTAGTGCTTTTATCCTGCATTTTATGCTTTATTTTTCTTTTTCATTTTCCTCACACTCACCTAAATTACTTGCTTCACATGTTATACTAGCCTGTATTTGCTTAATTATGTTTATCACTGTGCTAAGATGA
>JBNKLH010000234.1:0-492 GCA_050292255.1 Candidatus Altimarinota bacterium
TGTCGCCGCACTCGAAGCAGTCCCTAGGAGACCTCCTCCTCTCCTTGTGGAATCTGTGCAACACACGGAACTTTATCGTCAGTCAAGCGATCTCATCGTCGGGGATGCTCTCGTACTGCTCATCAGAAGCTGCACACAAGGAAAACAAAGCAAACTTCAATGATTTTCATGCCCCATATAGAATCATTAAGAGCATACAACAATTGTTTAGCACGCTCATTATCAGAATAAGCAAGAGGACAACATGAACGTAAGCTACTAACAATGGACTTAAAACGAGCAAAACAATCATCTAGGGACTCTACAGGTTTCTGAGAAAAAGTCTGATATTACCTATTGTAAGTATCTCTACGCGAAGATTTAATCTCAAAAGAGCCCTCATAGGTATTGCACAACTTAAGCCAGATATCATGAGCAGTTTCTAAATGAGAAAGTCTATCATACACATTCCTACCTAGAGCAGTAGTAATAAGATTAAGGGCCTTGTAGTTG
>JBNKLH010000235.1:0-522 GCA_050292255.1 Candidatus Altimarinota bacterium
ATAGTGGGGAATGCGGTGGGCTTGGTTCAATAAATTAATTTATTTTGTATTTGAACTTTGAAAGAGCATAGAGTGTCCCCAGAGGAAAATTGGCGTTGTAGCCGCCGCAAATTCTGAATCTGTTTTTCTTGTCATCATTGATTTTTTGAGATATATTTGACAATTTGTTTTATTCAAAATATTAATTTGAATATGCAAAAGTATAAGTTACATTTCAAATTTCTTTAGTAATAAAACAAATCATAACAAAATATATGCTCTTATTAAAATATTTTAAATAAGACAAATGGTCAACCATATCTCAAAAAATCAACAATGACAATAATTTAAAAATTAAAAATATCTAATTATATGTGGTTAAATCGCTAGTCTCCCTTCCCCTTTTGTCCTGTTCACACGTATAACTGCCGACCTCGATCAAGCGCATGTTCACACACCAACCCGGATTACACCACTAGCTGTACTCACGATTCAGACTCCACGTAAGGTTGAATTTTTAAGTTTGCACTTCGAAATTGTTTT
>JBNKLH010000236.1:0-521 GCA_050292255.1 Candidatus Altimarinota bacterium
CGGCGAAGGTAGCTGGCCGGGCAGCCAATGCATGTGACCAAGAGCTCTCTAATTTGTCCCTAAGGTGCGGTGATTGAGATAAAGAGGAAGATAGTAGAAGGGAAAGAAAGAAAAAGAGGAGGAAGGTGGCCGACCGGCCATAAATCTTTAGTCGGGTGGCCACACTTGGCCTCCACTCAACTTCCACTTTCATTTTTCAGCATATCTTGTTCCTCTCATGCTCACTCCACTGACCAAAAGCATCAAAAGTAAAGTAAGTTTCCTTCATTTTTTCCAAAGTTCTATTTATTTCTTTATTTTTTTAGATTTTATGAGATGCTATGATGCAATAAATAAATATGCTATGGAAAAGGAGTAAATAAAAAATGGTGGATGAAAGAGGGAGATATAAAAAGAAAATATGCAAATGGTGGAAGAAGGGTGGAAAATAAAATATGAGATAACTACCGGTTTATTCTCCCAGTGAGAGCGTCACATTTTAGGTCTGTGAGCAAGACTGTCTCGATACCTTAAGATTCACC
>JBNKLH010000237.1:0-518 GCA_050292255.1 Candidatus Altimarinota bacterium
ATCATGCCAGGCTTCAACGATGGAGGTTCTCCTCCGGCCAAGCGACGTCCGGATGAAGGATAGGCGAGAACCTCAGCAACCCAAGGGATTGAAGTGGCGGCTAGTAGAACTAATCGACGAAAAGAAAGAAAATTGGAAAAACTAGGGTAAAAAGTAAATTGTATTTGATTCAATTATTTTACCCATCAATCAGTTGTGACCTCTATGTTTATATAGCCAGCAGGATGTAGCTCCTTGACTCGGATACGAGAAAATCTTTCCTAAACAAACTAAATCTCAAACCCTAATTGGACTCTATCTGTTCTGAGAAAACCGGATCCTCCATAATCCAAAACCGAACCATCCGGTTTTTTGGCTTCGGCTTTTTGGCTTGGATTTCTTTTATCTTGGCTCCTTGATGTCTTATAGTCATTTTCCATGCCTTAAAACACATTGGATTTTCAAATCTTCGAGTTTTAGCCCTTAAATTCTGAATCCAACTCTGCTGATTTTGGCCGAGTCGGATATATCCGATGGAG
>JBNKLH010000238.1:0-459 GCA_050292255.1 Candidatus Altimarinota bacterium
GCTGTTTATTGTTTAAGTAGCAATTAATTTTTAAAACCGCCTATTGACCCCCCCTCTAGTCGGTATCCTAGATCCTACAGCGACTCGCGACGACTTACAGGTCGGGCCCACTCGTCAGCGATTTCCGAATTAAAATTCACCCCGAAGGAAATTAGCTCAAATTAAATAGCTGGGGATCGAGAAAAATTCTGGAAAAATTCATGGAGGTAGGAAATTAAATTTGGAACACTTTTCCCAATTGACACTTTCCCCAATTCTCCACGGATTTTGAATTATTCCAAAAATTCCGAGTCAAAAACAGTTTGACTAAATTGTGGTCAATTAGCCTAGTTGCAACAGCTATAGAATCTTCACCAGAGCTCCATTGTGGACAAGGTGTGCTCCATGGTGTTCTATGAACTTTACACTACGACCATGTTGACATGCACAAGATAACTCCCAGAATTGAAGAAGTTATAG
>JBNKLH010000239.1:0-513 GCA_050292255.1 Candidatus Altimarinota bacterium
CACGCGCACATGAGGTCAGCGACCGAGCGCCATTTAAGCGGCTGCTGAGGCTGACAGGCGGGCCCTCGCCCTTTTCTGAATTTCCAATGATTTTCAATCTTCCGAATTTTGAAATGCAAAACAGTAACATATCCGATGTCCAAAATTCACCAAATTTTGTGAGGTGGCAGTTTAAATCAAATGGACAACTTTCCTTTTGGTATGAAATTCAAATTCCAAATAGATTTTGAATTACAAAATGAGGAATTGAACTATTTTTAATTTGGTTTGAATTTAATGGGGCATCAAACCTTTGGAGACAAATTTGGATAATTCACCAAAATTCTAACTTGACACGATCTTCATGAATGTGAATTTAGATGACATTACTTGTATACAAAAATTTGAAGATCCACTTAATTTCATACTTAAAAGGCAATGTATCCTGTGCAAACCGTGGAGCTGGCGCAACCGTGCAAACGGGCAATGCAGGACGTCGGATTCGAATCATGTGGCGGAACGAGAAGAGATGTT
>JBNKLH010000240.1:0-478 GCA_050292255.1 Candidatus Altimarinota bacterium
TGAATTAAAGATACAATTGAAAGAGCTAATTGTAACATCCCGTATTTCAGAAACCCTAATCAAAGTCATTAGCAAATAATTAGATGCTAACATGGTCCTAAGCTCACAAGTAAAAATTAAAAATCAAGTCTAGATTTCAAACTATCGTGAAATCAATCCGAATTTCCTTTTCGAGTGGAATTCAAAATTCTGATCCTCCTTTGGTGGAAATTTATTTTTCCTTGCAATAAGGTGTAACAAGGATCATGCTAGCCAAATTTCATCGAAATCCAAGGTTCTGAAAAATTTCGGTGAATTTCTATCAACATTCAACTCATAGATTTTCCCTGAATTTTTGTTCTAATTCTATTTCGAATCTGGACAAGTTCCTATGGGGAAAGTTGTTCCTTATCTCAAGCTCTTTCTATCCATATTTTATTTGGAATTTTTGGAGCCAGCTAGACCCTCCTTTGCCTCAAATTAGTTCAAACTCATTCAA
>JBNKLH010000241.1:0-509 GCA_050292255.1 Candidatus Altimarinota bacterium
GGATACGTAGTTACAAAAAAATGTACGTACCTAAAACGAATGCCAAATCTTATCAAGAAAAAATGCTTTAATTTTTCACTTTAAATCATATGTCGTAATGATCTTACCGGCTTTTTCCAAATTTTCTTCCATAGAAAAAATGAGAACACGACAGCTAATATAGCAGCTAAAATGTCTGTAAACATGTTTTCTCATCAGAGCATTTACAAAAAAGATTAAGAATTAACCATATTACACTACACAATCGGACGGAAAAATTGGATGAGACTGGGTGAGACAACCCCCACCCCACAGTGACGCCGATTTCAAAAAAGTCGGACAAAATTCAAATTTTCAACTATCAGCAAAAATATTTTTGATGATTAAGTTGTCATAAGGACATCCTAGTGCACATGTATCCATATGTTTTAGTTTCTGAAAAAATTATTTAACGCCGTAATAAGGGGCAGAAGTTGGGGTATTTTTAGTTGTTAAATCATACCAATTTATAACTACTTTTGTACAGAAAA
>JBNKLH010000242.1:0-506 GCA_050292255.1 Candidatus Altimarinota bacterium
GTATCATCGATAACACATCAACCCATTTGTTTGGAGTCTTTCCACAATTCAACTCCATCTACAAGTGTGAATGATGTGGATTCTATTATATATCTTGCAGAGACTTATTCTAAACAGTCACAGTTCTTAAGGGCATACAATCTTATTTAACTTATCATGAGGCTTTCTATGTCCTACAATAATGTAAGACTTTTTTAATCAATTTCCAGTGATCTAGGTATGAAAAACTAATATATGTCAAGATATTCCGGTTTTCTTATACTAAATCAGGGTGAATCTTATTTGAGCATATTCTTACTTCTGACAGCTGAAACATTTGGAGCTTACTCCACTTTGATCAAGATCTTATTGGAATACTAGATTCCCAAAAATCATCACTCTTGATTCTTAAAGTAGGCTAGACTTGATGCACATGCATATCTTATTTCTTAATATCCTTTTCTAAAATATTCCTTGCGCATCAATACTTATTCCCCTTTACTTATTAAACATCCTAGTGAGTTTAA
>JBNKLH010000243.1:0-506 GCA_050292255.1 Candidatus Altimarinota bacterium
GAGGCATCACCACCGCCGCCACTGCGTGAGGTGTGGCACCGAGGAGAGGCAGGGGTGGTGGAGCGGTATTGCGAGTAAGGGTGAAAACGGTAGGTAATTTTTTTGGAAATTCCAGTTCTGTTTTTCTATATTTTTCTATCATTTTTGTATTATTCAGTAAATACGGTAATCGGTACGAAAACGGGATATAGTGTCGCGGGAATTGGTCAAAATACAGTTGTGCTTTCATACCGTTCTGTTTTTAGATTGGCCGGAAAAATTCGATAATTTTTCAGATTTATTCTGAATTTTTCGCACTGTTTATCTGAGCATTCCCGCAATTGATTTGAACTTGCAAAATAAGAAACCGGTACTTACAGAACTCTAAAAATTTTAAAATTTGGTAAGTTGAGAGATTACTTCATATTTAACAAACTTTCTTTTTGGCCCAACTTCCAAATATTTCTGCATTTTGCATTATAACAATCAGGAAACAAATCCCATTTGAACCTTGCTGAATTTTAAAG
>JBNKLH010000244.1:0-475 GCA_050292255.1 Candidatus Altimarinota bacterium
AAAATCCCTATAATTTTTTAGGAATTTTTTAAAATTAATTCTGCCACCAAAATCTCCTCATTCCTTTTTCTAAATCTTTTTTAAATTCGAAAATCAATTCTAATTGATTTATGGATTAAAAATAGGATTAGAAATTGAATAAAGGGATTCTGGTGGTAGAAATATTTGGGAAAATTTCCCAGAAAATTGCATAGAATTTGGAAATGCAAGAATGGGGACTTGAGTGAGTTTTGGAGCACAAGAATCTAGGCTCGAAGGATTTGGACATGGATAAAAATAATCAAATTTACATTAAGACTTAAACGGGAGACTTTTTAAATAAACTGAGAAAAAGATTTTGAAATAATATTTAAATCTCTTCAAAAATCGAGATCGACCTAAGGCTTAGAAATAAAAATATGCATGCCATGAAATATAATCCTATCAAGTTATTATTTAGGTGAAATGCATTAGGTGGCAAGTTTTAAATCCTTAT
>JBNKLH010000245.1:0-504 GCA_050292255.1 Candidatus Altimarinota bacterium
ATTAGTATCTCTCTTGCTTACCCTCCTTTTGAAATTACCTCAGAGAGAATATAACAAATAAAACTATGAGGTTCCTCAATGTTAATCTCTTAGGCACTCTTTTGGTAATTGTTTCCTCACCTCAGCTCAACAAATATTCCTTTTCATCCTACCCTATAAAGGCTAAATATGTGGAGCTCATGGGTAAAGGATGGTCCAAAAAGAGTTAAGAAAATTTTCTCAATGATTTTGAAAAGGGTTTTTGAAATGGTATGATGGAGGGGGAGAAAATGGAATCACATCAAAAAGGATTTTTGAAGTTGAAGTGTTTTTCTCCTCTCAAAATATTGACTTCTCGATTTATTTGAAGAGACTCTTGGAGCTTTCTTTTTTTTTTAATACTTTTTCTTCCTCTTTTTCTCTTTTTTTCTAAGCTCCGTCTCTTGAGGACTTGGAGGTTTTGATGATATTAGAGGAGAAAAATCACTTCTTCAACAACTTCTTTTCAAATGAAATGTGTGGATT
>JBNKLH010000246.1:0-503 GCA_050292255.1 Candidatus Altimarinota bacterium
GAAGACCTTATGTTGCCAGACTATGTGCAGTCTTTGTTCATTCAGTTGTGCCAGACTTTTATGGTCAGTATGAATGTGAAACTCTCCATGCTGCAAGTAGGGAAGCCACTATTGCACTACAATGAGTATAGCCATATACTCCTTCTCATAGGTGTTGACAGCCCCTTGGATATAAATTTTCCATTGCCACCTTTTCGCATATAGAGCAAAAGATTCTTGTCAAAGTCTTTCTCTATGCGCTTGATGTTCATTGGATTGGTGAATAGTGGCATCTCTTCAAACTAATTGACGTCTTCATCATTATCTTCCACGTTCTCAACTCTAACAATTTTTTGTTTCCCAGAAACAACAACGTATTTCCCAGTTTCTGGATCGAGTACATAGAAAACCTGTGCGACACGGTCGGCAAGCACCCATGGATCATCTTGGTGACCTACATTTTTCAAGTCAACCAGTGTGAGCCCATAGTTGTCTACGCATTGGCACCTGAAGACGGGTATTCA
>JBNKLH010000247.1:0-504 GCA_050292255.1 Candidatus Altimarinota bacterium
TCATTGCTAATAACCAAATTCTGTTTTTTGCATCAGCATCCTAAATATGAGAAGGAATCGGCATATCTTTTTGATAAGGATATGCAGAAGAGCGGAGTCGACCATGTTATATCCGACATGTGCATGTTCTTGCGCCATGAGGTATTCAATGCACAAGGAAGATTGTTTGACAAGAATGACACATTAGCAGAGTTTCCTCAACTATGCAATTATGAAAGATTTGGTCTTTGAACTATAATCTCTATTGATATACTTGGAAACAACGTGAATATTGATGATCGATGTTGTGAATATTGTATTTTTGACCGATGTTGTGAATATTCTTGTGAATGTCTTGTGTATATATTACTGTGAATTCTGAATCTGAAAAATATGCAGGTTTCATAGCGAATTCAAATAATGTCTTGGATATCGGTCATGCATGACACTTATTAGTATCAACTGTCTTAAATCAACCGATAGCAATAATGATGTATTCTGTAATAGATCGCGCGGCAGTATATA